>NZ_JANSIL010000145.1:0-39802 GCF_047462015.1 Synechococcus sp. R5-13
CCTGGTAGTACCAGGGATGCGCTTGCTTCACTTCAGCTACCAGGCGCTTGTGCAGGTCAATGGCGGTGGGAAGTTTTTGCTGGTTCTCCAGGGCTTGCCGACAGACTTCTAAGCCCCAGTTATAGGCGTGGCGGGCTACCCCAGCGTGTTGGGCGGCTAGAGTTGTTTGCTTGCGGTTAAGAATGAGTTGCGTCCGAAAACCCAGTAACATGCCCGCCACACCGCAAAGCGTCCATGAGTTCCGTGAAGCTTTCGGCTTGGCGCTCACAAGCCCCCTTTAGCTTTAGGTAACTCATGTTGACTACTGTAAGCTTTTCGGCCTGCTGTTGTCAGCCTCTGGTTTTGTCTGCTGGTTTTGCTGGGGTTGGGGGGGTGGGGACGGCCAGCAGGGATCCCCTGCCACGGGTTGGATGTGCAACTCCAGGTAGCCGGTGGCCGGATCCGGTTGACGGGAGAAGCGATACTCCCGGCTGTCGGCGAGGACAATTTCGGCGGTGGTGTAGATGAGGCAGCCGGGGCGCAGGTGTCCCCCCCAGGTTTGGCCTCGGGCATCGGCAACGGTGAGATGGAGATGGACTCCGTCAGGGCACAGGGATCCACTCAGGGCCAGGATCTCCAGGCGTTCCGACAGCAGGTGATCCCCCATTTGGTCGGCCAGGCGCAGGGTGGCTTGGCTAAGGCTGCCGACGGCGCTGAGGACAAACCCCGCTTGCAAGGGCTGCTGCCGGGCCAATCGCTCTAGTTCCTGCTTGAGATCTTGGCCGGGGAAGAGGCGCAAGGGATAAATCTTGAGGGATCCCGGTGGCATGGGCTGGAGCTCTTGGCGGCGGGAGGAGCGGATCCCGGGTCGCCAACCGGGCTTGACCACCGGGCGGGAGCGAGCGATCACCAAGCAGTCATCCGGCAGGGGGTAGCGGGCAGGGATGGTGGAGCCGGCAGCAATGGTGACATCGGATCCCACCTGCAAAGGAGCCACCAGAACCGAGTTGGCGCCTGTTTTGCTGCGATCCCCAATTTCGGTAAAGTGCTTTTGCTGGCCGTCGTAGTTGGCGATGATGGTGCCCGCCCCGATGTTGACCTGGGATCCCAGCTTGGCATCGCCCAGGTAGGCCAAGTGGGCGGCGTTGCTGTGGGATCCAATCTGGGTATTTTTGGTTTCCACAAAGTTGCCGATGCGGCAATGATCCCCAATCTGGCTGTGGGGGCGCACGTGGGCGTAGGGGCCTATCCAGACGTGGTTGCCGATGCGGCTGTGGCTGACCACCGAGTAGAGAATGTGACAGCCGGATCCAATCTCGCTGGACTCGATCCAACTGCCCGGCCCCAGGCGGGTTCCCGAGCCAATGCGGCACACCCCTCGCAGATGGGTTTGGGGCTCGATCACCACATCGGGGGCCAATTCCACCGTTTCCTCGAGGCTGCTGCTGTCGGGATCCACAAAGGTGACCCCGGCTTCCATCCAGGCTTCCTTGAGGCGATCCTGCAAAATCTGGTACGCCTGGGCCAGTTGGCGGCGGTCGTTGACGCCCACAATTTCTTGCGGATCGGCAACATCCAGAGCGATGGCTTTGCCCACCCGCTTGACGGCATCTGTTAGGTAGTACTCCTGCTGCGCGTTGTTGCGATTGAGATGGGGCAAAACCTGAGCCAGAGCCGGCCAGTGAAAACAATACACCCCACTGTTGATGCGGCGATTTTGCCGTTGGGCCGGGGTGCAGTCTCGCTCTTCCACCAGTTCCAGCACCCGCTGTTGGGCATCGCAAAATACCCGCCCATAGCCATAGGGATCCGCCACCTGAGCCGAGAGCAAGGTTACCTCTGGGTTCATCTGGCGGTGGCGCTCCACCAGAGCTTGCAGGGTTTCTGCCCGCAGCAGGGGCACATCCCCGTTGATCACCAGCAGATCCCCCTGAAAACCGCCCAGGACGGGCAACAGCTGTTGAACGGCGTGTCCGGTGCCCAATTGCTGGGCCTGCTCCACAAATTCAACCGGGTACTCCCGCAGGGCTTGGCGCACCTGCTCCTGTTCATAACCCACGACCACCAGACAGCGGTGGGGCTTTAACGTCAGCACCGTGCGCAGCAGCCGCTCGATCAAAGACAGGGATCCCAGTTTGTGCAGCACCTTGGGCAACTGCGACCGCATCCGGGTACCTTTGCCCGCTGCCAAGATCGCTACCGATAGCTCCCGCTCTGCCATGTTCCTTCCCCGAACTGCCCCCATCAAGTATAGGCGGCGGGATGCTGCTCAAAAATCTTCTGAGGTTGGATCCAAGTTCCTGAGCCCTGTGCGGCCAAAACTGAGCTAGCTTAATGGCACATCTAGCTGGTGCAGTCTATGGCCGAGAGCAGGGGCCCTGATATGCCCCCACAGGAACGTCGGCGGTTGGTCCGCGAGGTGGCCGGTTGGCTGGCGATGCTGGGGGTGCTGATCCCAGGGTTGCAGCGCTTCTATATGGGGCACCAACGCTGGGGCTGGGGCTACTTGGTGGCGGGGCTGATGGTGTTCGTTCCTTCCATCCCGCTGCAGATCCTCAGCTACGGGGTACGCGCCCTTTGTTTGCTGGAAGGGCTGTGGATCCTGACCATGAGCAATGCCGATTTCGATTTTCGATTCAACCGAGAGTTGATCGAGCTGGAATGGACCAGTGTGGAAGGGCGAGAAGCCCGGGATCCCGAACAGCAGTTGGAAAGCCTGTTGAAACAGGGCTTGATCACCCGCGCTGAATATGAGGAGCGCCGCCGGCAAATCCGCAAGATCTCCTGACCCAAGCATCAATCACCAAATCAGGCTTCTGCCCGGCTGGCCAGCCCGGTAGATAATGGTTCTGGTGTTGGTTTTCCCGGCAATAGCTCCTGCCCGAGCTGGGCTCCTTCCTCTCCCCTGTTATCTTGCACCGTCCTTTTGCCTTATGTTGCCAAGCCTTCCTCTCGCAGCTATCCCCCTGTTCTCTATTGCGGCAGCCATGCTCTTGGTCTATCTGCCCATGGGGGTGGTGGGCTATGCCCGTGCCCGCGTTGGCTACGACCTGCATGCTCCTCGGGCTATGTTTGATAGGCTACCTCCCTACGGGCAACGGGCCACCTGGGCCCACGCCAACGGGTTTGAGACCTTTGGGATGTTTGCGGCAGCAGCGTTGATCGCCTACATCACCGGCCCTCACTCGGATCCCTGGTATTTTGGCCTCAGCGGAGATGAAGGGGTAGCTGTGCTGTGTGGGGTGTTTCTGCTGGCACGGCTGCTCTACAACTTTTTCTACATTGCCGATATTCCCATTGGGCGATCCCTCTCCTTCTTGGCGGGATCCCTGGCCACGTTGGGCCTGTTGCTGATTAGCCTGCTGCCTTTTCTCGGCACCGGCCTGGCCTAATCTGGCGAGAGAAACTCCCCCGTCATTTGTTGAGCCTGCCGGTACCCTGGCCCAACCTGCGATACTGGAAAAGGACTTCGTCCTGCTGTCGCCAACGGCGTCCTCTGGGTGCCTCTCTTTTGTCCCACGGCCCACTACGCAACGGTCAGCCATGTACACTCTGGAACTGCTCCTGAAAGGGAACCCTGCCCCCATCGTTGTCCACCAAAAAGAGGAAGAAGCGGCCAACCGGGCCTACCAAAGCATCGTCAATGCTCTGCAGAGTGGATCCCCTCAGAGTTTGGAGCTGACCTGCGACCGCACCGGCAAAAAGGTGTTCCTGCTCACCGGTGAGTTGTGTGGCGTGCAAATGACTTCCAAGTCGGGCAGCGCCAGCCCCATGGGAACCCGTCCCGGTTTTTTGGCCCAGTTGCAAAGCTGAGGACAGCCCTTTTCTCTCTGCCGCTAAGGGATCCCCATGTCTGAGGTGGCCATTCGGGTGGAGAGCCTGACCTTTGCTTGGCCGGAACGTCCGCCGGTTTTGCAGGCGTGCAGTTTTGTCATTCCCAAGGGCCAGTTGTGGATGCTGTTGGGGCCCAATGGCAGCGGCAAGTCCACTTTGTTGCAACTATTGTCCGGATCCCTGACCCATCCCCAGCCCCTTTCGGGCCACCTGGAGATTCGCGGTCGGCTGGGCTATGTGTTTCAAAACCCGGATCACCAACTGTTCATGCCCACGGTGGGAGCCGATGTGGCCTTTGGCTTGGGAGCAGAGGCTCTGACCTTGGCGGAAATTCACCAGCGGGTGGAAACAGCCTTGGAGCAAGTCGGATTAAAGCACCTGATCCGTCGGCCCATCCACGGCCTCAGCGGCGGACAGAAGCAACGGGTGGCAGTGGCAGGGGCTTTGGCCCGGCGCAGCGAGGTGCTGCTTTTGGACGAGCCCACAGCCCTGTTGGATCCCGACAGCCAGGCGGATTTGCTGCGGTGCATCCGTCAATTGGTGGATCAAGAAGGCATCACCGCCCTCTGGGTAACCCATCGGCTGGCGGAACTGGAATGGGCAGACGGGGCGATTTTGCTCTCGGAAGGTCAAGTGCGTCAACAGGGATCCCCAGAGCAGGTGCGGCAACGGATTGAACAACTGTTTGGGGCCTGAGGGATCCCTGCGCATCCTGATCCCAAAGAGATCGCGAAAGCGTAGCTGCACCCCCCGGGTGTCCCTGTTTAGAATGGGTAATGTATCCGGTTGATCAATTCGGTTGGCACAAGGTCATTATCCTGAACTTATTCCCCGTCTGGATCGGCTGGTTTCTACTTGTTGATCCGGGATTACGCTGGATCCCTGCAGGTTCTGCGTCAACCGGTTACATCAGCGGGCCACCGGCCCCATCTAGTCTAAAGGAGCTTGAGAACATGGGACTGTCTGAAGTGATCGCCAAAGAGCTGGAAAATGCTCGCAACGTCTGCTCTGAGTACGGCGAAGGGGATCCCCACTGCCGTGCGGCCTGGGACGCAGTTGAAGAAGTGCTGGCAGCTCGCAGCCACCAGCCGAGGACTCCCAGCAGCCTAGAGCAGCACTGCGCTGAAAACCCAGATGCTGTTGAATGCCGGGTCTACGATACCTGATTCTCGGGAAGTCTACGGTGTAGATGATCTCTGTCGATTCCCTAGGGATCGATGGGGATCTAGGCTTGGGGTTCCTGACAAAATCCAGCAGCCTGCCGGATCCTTATCCGGTGGGTTTTGCTTTTCTGGGTTGGAAGGCGTGACTAGGTGCAGCCTTTTGGTTGCCATCCATCGAAACCAAAACCAGGACTCATCAAGCTCAAGGCTGGTGGAATCCACAGGGCTCGTGGAGAACGTTTTTCACGAAGAAAGCTTTCGAGCCGGATCAGCTCGCAGCCATTGCCCCACCCACAAGGCGAAAGCTATTCCCAGCAGCAGCAGTTGGGGGAGCAGCGTCTGCCAAGTGGGATATATGCCCAGCCAGCGCAGCTTTGGGATCCCGACCAGGGGGGTGATGGGCAGCCAGTCCGCCACCTGCAGAGCGTGCAGGCCACTGCCCAAAAACTTAAAGCCCAAGTAGAAAATCAGCAGACTTAGACCCCGGAAAAAAACTCCCAGCGGCAATTTCAGCCCCACCTGCAGCAGCAAGATCGCCAGTGCCACCAACACCAGGGATCCCAGGCCGATCCCCAGCCAAAAATCTTTTGCCGAGAGGGAAGGGGCCAACCCCACATAAAACAGCACCGTTTCCGCCCCCTCGCGAAACACCGCCACAAAGGCCAGAAAAGCCAAGGAAAAAACCTGACCCGTGGCCAGTGCCGCCTGCGCCTGTTCCCGCACAAAGGTTTGCCAAGAAGCCACTGCAGCCCGGCGGTGCAACCAAAGGCTGACCGAGAACAACAAACCTGCTGCCACCAGCCCGGTGATCCCTTCCAGCACCTCTTGTCGCGTGTGGGTGAGCATCTGCTGGAAAAACAGCTTCACCAGCAGACCGAGCATCACCGCTGCCAGCAAGCCCGCGGATCCCCCTATCCACACCCAGCGCTTCTGAGCCGATTGCCCGCTCTTGCTCATAAGGGCCAGCAGTGCCACCAGCACCAAGAGAGCTTCCAGGCCCTCCCGCAGCAGAATCGAAGCAGCATCCAGGAACGTGTAGTCCGACATAGGCTCACCCAGACAGGCGGCTCAGTTTTAGCTGGAGCCAAGAGGATTTCTAAGTGGTGGCTGGGATGAACTTGAGGGCAGCAGAATTGATGCAGTAGCGCAAACCCGTGGGCGGGGGGCCATCCCGAAACACGTGCCCCAAATGCCCGCCGCAGTTGGAGCAGTGGACTTCTGTGCGGGGCACAAACAATTTCCAGTCCGTCTTGGTACCGATCACATGGGGAGCAATCGGCTCCCAAAAGCTGGGCCAACCGGTGCCACTGTCGTACTTGGCCGCCGAGGAAAACAGCTCCTGACCACAGCCGGCACAGACGTAGATGCCCGCAGCTTTGTTGTCGTAGTAAGCGTTGCGGAAGGGGGGCTCAGTGCCCTCTTGGCGCAGCACATAGTATTGCTCTTCGGTGAGCAGTTGCCGCCACTCGGCGTCGGTTTTGGTGAAGGGATAAGTCTGTTGGGCCATTGCTCTTTGCTCTCCTGCTAAGCTGAGGGGTGCTGTGACGAACCCGGCCACTGCCGAGGTCAATAGCTCGCGTCGTCGCATGATGAGGTTCATCTGTCGTCGCTGTGTGAGTGACAGGGAGGCGATCCCTGCTCAGAGGGATCCATCCGCCTTTGTCCGCCACCTGTGGGTTGAGACCTGCAAGCAGGTTACCCGTATCTTAACCCTTCTTTACGCTCCCTTCTGCAAAACAGGGAGATAGCCAGTATTCTATGGGTTCCATTGGCAGCTTCTATCCCCAGCTTCAGGCGCCATCCCGTTACAATGAGCGCAGGTGGGCTGCTTGTCCAACCCTAGACGAGTAATGGAGTTCTTCCTATGCTGCTGGTCGGCTCAGGTGCAAAGTTTGTGCAGCAACTGGAGCAATCTGGGGCTTTGGCCATCTTTGTAACCCCAGAGGGGGGATCCGAAGGGCACTACCTGCGGCGGCTGCGCGGAGCTGGGTATGAGGTGGTCACCCTCTCCAGTAAGGGAATCGGGGATCTGGCCAGCTATTTGACGCGCATTCATGGGGTACGGCCTGCCACGCTGGGCAAATCGGAGCGGCGCACCTATTTTTTCCCGGCGTTGATCGAGCAGTATCGGGCCACCTTGCCCCCAAAAGCTAAGGGGTTGGTGTTCTGGTTTTACGAAGGGCATGTGTTCAGCCAACAGGAACTCTCCTACCTGGTGAAGCTGAGTCGGGAAGACAAGGGAGTGAAGTTTGTGGTGGAACTGGGCCGAGAACGGTCAATTCGTTGGCAACCTCTGCAGAGCGCCTGAACCTCTCTTCAGGATCCTCGAAATTTCTTTGCTACCATCTCAAATAGATGGCCTGCGGCTCAGATTCCCATCCTGCTAGCGGCTTCTTGTGCCTGTGACCTTGCCAACCGCCTCGCTGCAACAGGGTACCTGGTTTAAGTTGATCTGCGGTGCAAGTTTCCACCACTTGCCCTCGGTTCGGGAGCTGGCTTTCCTTTACACGCTGGCCGGGGCAGATTGCATTGATGTTGCTGCCGATCCGGCCATAGTGCGGGCCGCTCAACAAGGGATCCAACGGGCACAAGCCGAAGATCCCCAGGCGGGATCCCCTTGGTTGATGGTCAGCGTCAATGACGGCGAAGACGTCCATTTCCGCAAGGCGGTGCTGACGGCTCCCGTCTGTCCTGCCGACTGTCCTCAGCCTTGTTTGGCAGTTTGTCCCCCTCATGCTTTGACACAGGCAGCCCTTCCTGCTCAAGTCCACATCCAGACAGAGCTGTGCTACGGCTGTGGGCGCTGCGAGCCGGTTTGCCCCCACCGGCGCATTGCTACCTTCGGCTACCAAGTGGCTCTGTCAGAAGTTTTGCCGCCTTTGGTCGAGCTGGGCATTCAGGCGGTGGAGATCCACACCTGCATTGGTCGCCAGAGGTCATTCGAGCAATTGTGGGGATCCCTGAAGCCCTGGCTACCTCAGCTCCAGGCAATCTCAATTAGCTTTAACGATGGTCCGGGCCTAGAGGCTTATTTGAGGGATCTGCTGGCCCTCATGGATCCCTTGCCGGAAGTGCTGATCTGGCAGGTGGATGGCCGGCCTATGAGTGGGGATATTGGAGCTGGCACCGGCAAAGCTGCCCTAAAGTTGGCCGAGAAGGTACTGAATATGGGTCTGCCAGGCTATGTGCAATTGGCAGGAGGAACCAACGCCCAAACGGTGCCGCTGTTGGATCCCCGATGGCCAGTGGCGGGGGTGGCCTTCGGCAGCTATGCGCGACAGTTGGTGTCAGCCTATCTGGAAGAGCCAGCTCACAGCTCATCGGAGTCAGGATGGAATCCTGGATTGGTGGCAGGGATCCCGTTGGCCAAGCAGTTGGTGCAGCAAGTAAAGCGGCGATCCGTTGCTTTTAGGCAAACCTGTTTTTCCTGCGTTTAACGACGTTGCTCAGCCATGAGTTTCCCCGTACAGCCCTCAACCCCAAGTCCGTCGATGGATCCGGAAAGTGCTCCGCACCGCTTACGTGAACGTACCGGCTTTCCCGGCCAGGTTCAATACAGCGACGACCTGAGTAAGCTTTTGGATATCCTGCCTGCTCCGATTCGTGAGCGCCTAGAACAGCATCCCCACTTGGATCGGTTGGTGGAGGTGGTGCTGGATTTGGGTCGCCGCCCCGAAGCCCGCTTCCCCGGCTTTGCCGATTACCTTTCAGAAGACGTGATCACCCGGGCCGACTTGGATCAGGTGATCAGCCGGGTTGGAGAGTTCAGCAGTGACAACCGCGCAGGCATTGCCTCTACCCTGCACCGGATCAGTGCCATCCGCAACCGCCAAGGCACGATCATCGGCCTTACCTGTCGGGTGGGTCGCTGCGTTATCGGCGTGATCAGCATGATCCGCGACTTGGTGGAACAGGGGCGCTCCATGCTGTTGCTAGGCCGACCGGGGGTGGGTAAAACCACGGCCTTGCGGGAGATTGCCCGTGTGCTGGCCGATGAGCTGGGCAAACGAGTGGTCATTATCGACACTTCCAACGAGATCGCCGGCGATGGAGACGTGCCCCATCCGGGTATTGGTCGGGCCAGACGGATGCAGGTGGCCAGCCCAGAGCTGCAGCACAAGGTGATGATTGAGGCGGTGGAGAACCACATGCCCGAAGTGGTGGTCATCGACGAGATCGGCACCGAACTGGAAGCCTTGGCCTCTCGTACCATTGCCGAGCGGGGGGTACAACTGGTGGCCACCGCCCATGGCAACCGCATCGACAACCTGATCAAAAATCCCACCCTCTCCGACTTGGTAGGCGGGATCCAATCGGTCACCCTAGGAGATGAAGAGGCGCGGCGGCGCGGCTCTCAAAAGAGTGTGTTGGAGCGCAAAGCCCCCCCCACGTTTGAGATTGCCATAGAGATGCTGGAGCGATCCCGCTGGGTCATCCACGAAGATGTGGCCGCCACTGTGGATCGTCTCTTGCGCAACCGCGAGCCGCTGACCCAAACCCGCAGTTTAGACGAACACGGCCAGGTGGTGATAGTGCGGAGCACCGCTGGCGCAAACGGGCGCCCGGCTCTATCTGGCCCCCAATGGCCCCCTGCCGGCAGCACAATCTCCGCAGCACGGGAGCGGGGAGGATGGCAACGCTCTGGACGGATGGAAGCTCTGCCCTCAGAACCGCTTGAGAGTCGCTCGCCGCAGGGAGGAGCATCGGGTTTGCTCCTGGATAGGCAAGAGGACTCTGTCCCGTTAACGCCGGCGGGATCCCGTCCTGCCCCTCAGGTGGTGGCCGAATCCAAAGCGGAATCCGGCTCTGACGAAGAAGAAGATTTGGACTGGGAGGGATCCGCCCTAGCCCCGACAGGACGGCAGCAGAATCCGGATGGGCCGCTGATGATCTACCCCTACGGAGTGAGCCGCTTCTACCTGGAGCAGGTGATCCAAACCCTGAAACTGCCGGCGGATGTCACCAAAGATCTAGACGAGGCGGACATTGTCTTGGCCTTGCGATCCCAAGTGCGTAGCCGTTCCAAGATCCAGCAGATGGCCCACTCCCGCCAGATCCCGATTCACACCGTCAAGGCCAATACTCTGATTGCCCTGGCCCGCGCCCTGCGCCATATTCTCAACATTGAAAGCGAAGAGGGATCCGATTCCGACCTGGAGCTGTTCATTCGCGCCAGCTCAGGCGATGAAACCGAAGCTCTGGAAGAAGCCCGCCTGGCGGTGGAGCAAATTGTCATTCCCAAGTCTCAGCCGGTGGAACTTTTGCCCCGTTCGCCTCTGATCCGCAAGCTCCAACACCAGTTGGTGGAACATTACCACCTGCGGGCCCAAAGCTTTGGCGAAGAGCCCAACCGCCGCTTGCGCATCTATCCCAACTAGCCCCACACGATAGCGCAGCCAATAGTCCAGCTCTAGAGAACCTCTATCCATTGAGCCGTCGTGGTTAGAGAGGGAGGACTCCGTCCCGCTTCTGTGAACGGGATCCTGGGTTAAGATTTGGCTACGCCAAGTGCGGTTCCCGCTGTTGCGACAGCGTTGCAGTTGTCGGCCCAGTGTCGTAGGTACAGCAGCAGGGTGCCCTGGGCATAGCACCATTTATTGCTATAGGGATAGCTAATGACTGCTACAGAAGTACGCTGGACCACTCGGGATATCGAGGCTCTTCCAGAGAATGAATGGATCCGCTACGAGATCATCGACGGAGAACTGCTGGTGACTCGCTCTCCTCATCACAAACATCAGCACATTATCGGGTGTTTGTTCTCCGCACTGCATTGGTGGTCGCTAGAAACAGGATTGGGAGAACCCTCAATCATGCCAGGGATCCTCTTTTCCGAATTTGATAATGTGTCTCCCGATGTTGTTTGGGTTAGTTATGAGCGGCTGTCCCAGATTCAAGATGAAGCAGGACATTTTCGGGGTGCCCCTGAGCTGGTGGTTGAAGTCCTATCACCTGGAAAAGTTCATGAGGATCGAGACCGCTTGGCAAAACGGAAACTCTACTCTGTGTATGGGGTGCAAGAGTACTGGATCGTCGATCGGCTGGCTCAGAGAGTAGAGGTGTATCGCAGACAACAGGCCCAGTTGGTCTTGGTAGAAACGCTGTTGGCTCAGGATGCGTTGTCTTCTCCCCTGTTGCCCGGCTTTGTCTGCACGGTTGCTGAGCTGTTTACCTCCCGACCCTAGGCTCCAGGCGTACAACAGCCGAAAGGGATCCCATCCCATCGGCCAAATCAATGAAGCAACCAAGATGCCTGCTGCTGCGTACTCTACCCGGAAAAAGTGCGGCTTGGCCCTGGGCGAAACCGTTCTGGTGTAACAAGATGTTAAGGGCAGCATTTGCACCGGGATCCCTTCTGAAGGGGCCGGTCTTTTGCTGGCTCATGACCTACATTTCGCACACCTCCAAGGACACATAGCCATGTACAACAATCGTCGTGGTTTTCTTCGCTGGCTGGCTCTCGGTTTTGGCTCGTTGGTGGGTTGGTTACCTGGGTTTACCCGGCGCCGTTTTGCCCTGGCCCAGGGAACTGCTTCTGGCTCTAAGGCTTCTGAGCCGGAGTTTGTGAAAGTTGCCACTCTGGCCGATCTCAAAGATGGCCCCTTCAAGGTGGAAAACGCCTTTGGGAAAAACACCGCCACCCTCTGGCTGGTCGGGGATCCGCAAAAAGAAGATTCTCTGCTGGCTTTGGATGCCGCCTGTCCCCATGCGGGGTGTGATGTGAACTGGCGGGGGGAGAACTTTGTCTGCCCCTGTCATGGCTCGGCTTTTGCTGCCGATGGCAGCCGTACCCGTGGCCCGGCCAAGGCAGACCTGGCCATCTACAAGGTCAAGGTGGAGAAGGGAGAAATTTTTGTAGCCAAAGCCTCATAAAGTTCTGGGCAGGCTGTGGGCTCTGAGGCCAGGCAGAAGGAGTCGGGTATCCGGATTGAGAAGACAATGGGCTGAGCTACCGAGGCTCTCCCTATGGCTCGTCCCTACCGCTACCTGTTCCTCTCCACCCCTGTTGGACCTCTGGGATCCGGGGCCGGTGGTGGTGTGGAGCTCAATCTTGCCAACCTAACGCGTGTCTTACTCCAGATGGGATCCCAAGTGCGGGTGTTGGCCCCTGTGGGATCCCGAATAGCGGAGTTGCCGGAGGAGGTGATCGAGCCGGTGGCGGGCCTTCCCCCGGCCTATGCGCAAACCCAGCGCCGCGATCAGCCGGTTCTGATCCACACCCCCTCTCTGCTGGCCAACCTGTGGCAGCGGGCTGCCCACCTGCAAGATCAGTTCGATCTAATCGTGAACTGGAGCTACGATTGGCTCTCGTTTTATTTGACGGATTTTTTCCGCACCCCGGTGGCCCACATCATTAGCATGGGATCCCTCAGCGATGCCGTTGATCAGGCTCTAGAGCACATTGCCCATCGCTACCCTGGTCGGCTGGCGGTGCATTCGCGGGCGCAAGCCCAGACCTTTGCCTTTGCCCGAGCCGAGATGGCGGCAGGTCGGGATCCCTTTGTCTATCTGCCCTGCGGGGTGGATCTGCGCCTCTACGACTTTGTGCCCCAAGGGAATGGATCCCTGTGTTGGATTGGGCGCATTGCCTCCGAAAAGGGCCTGGAAGACTGTGCTGCCCTAGCCGAGAAGACGGGAAGGCCGGTGGTGATCCTAGGCCACCTGCAAGAGCCAGGCTACTGGCAGCAGATCCAAGCGCAGTACCCACATGCCCAACTGGATTACCGAGGGTTTTTGCCCACCCCGCAAATGCAGCGGATCTTGGGGCAATGCTCAGCCTTGGTCATGACCCCCAAGTGGGTGGAGGCCTTTGGCTTGGTGGCGGTGGAAGCTTTGGCCTGTGGCGTGCCGGTGATTACCTACCGCCGGGGTGGGCCCGCGGAAATTGTCAGCGATGGAGAAACCGGCTGGATCGTCGAGCCGGACAACGTGGCAGCTTTGGCAGAGGCTGTAGAGCGCCTAGATCACATCGACAGGAGCCGCTGTCGGCAACGGGCAGAAGAGCACTATTCCCTGGGCGCGATGGCAGAGCAGTTTCTGGCCTGGAGCAGGCAGATTGGCCGGGATCCCACCTGGGCAGCCCGCGAGGGAGGAGACAGGCAGTGGTACTATTAACTTACTTAATTCTGGCGAACTGTGTCAGACACGCAGCCCAACAACGGGAACGTTTTGACTTACGACGGGGAAACCATCATGACGACTGGGAAAGGATCTGTTGCGCTGGTGCGATCAGAGGTTCGTCGGCGGTCACAGGTTCTGGGAACGCAGGTGATCAGCCAGGGCAACGCAGCCCGGCTTGGGGTAGTCAGCGAAGTTTGGGCGGATCTTGAAGCCAAGCAGGTCTTGGTGCTGGGGGTGTTGGAGAAAGCCTTTGCCGGATCCCCCCGTTTGATGGAGCTGCGGCAAGTAACAGCGTTGGGTCAGGATGCAGTTCTTGTCCCCAGCGAAGAAGTTTTCGATAACTTGGATTTGGAGGGCCTGAGTCGCGTGGTTGGCAGCGAGGTGGTAACCGAAGAAGGGATCCGCCTCGGCAAAGTTAAGGATTTTGAGTTCAACTCCGTCTCCGGCATCATCACGGGTTTGGTGCTCTCCAACCTCGGCCTCACCTTTTTACCCGGCTTCATCCTCAGCACCTATCTGCTCTCCACTGACGAGATTGTCTCTGTGGGCGGGGATCGCCTTATTGTTGCCGATGGCGCTGAGACCCGCCTAACCCAACTGGCCAAGGGGATTTTGGAAACCCTGGGAATCGGCAAGCCCCCTTGGGAAGCCGGAGTTAGCCCTGCTCCTGCCCTGCCCAGTGCTGTCGAGAGTTCCGCCGTCGAGGAAGATTACGAAGAAGAATACGACGAGGAATACGAAGCCGAAGAAGAAGACGTTTACGCAGAAGAAGAGCCTGAACCTGAGCCGCAGCCTGTGCGTCCTCGTCCACCTGAGCCCGCACCCACCCCCGAACAACCGGCTTGGGAACAGGAGTATGCCAAAGAAGAGGCCCCTCCTTCTGAGCCTGCCCCTCCTCCTTCCAGCTCCACTCCTGTGGATAGTGATCCCTGGGAGGATAAGGCCGGGGAGCCCACTTAAGTTGCCGGACTCGTACCAACTCCCCTTTCCCCTCAGGGAAGTGGCTGGGGGTGGTCGCGTCAGCCGAGAGTACGGTCGTTCCCCCTGATGTCAGGGCTGCTTCTTGCGTCAATCTCCCACTTTTTTCTGCCAAGGGGCAAAGGGATCCCCCATCTGTCTATCCCGGCAGGGCAGGATCGGCTTCGGCCAAGAAGCGCAAAGCCACCGACAAAAAGGTCTGCGGCGCTTCAATGTGCGGAAAAGCAGCCCCCGGCAATCGGTAAATCGGCACCTCCGGGCGCAAGGTGCGATATCGCTCTGCCTGTTCTGGGCCGGTGAGGCGGTTCTGTTCTCCCCAGACCAGAACCATGGGCTTGGTCACCACGCGAAAGTCGTCTTCGATGGGCAAGTTGAGCTTGCCGGTGAGAAAAGAACGGGGGGCAAATTGAGCCCCCGCTTGGTGAGCTGCCCGGTAATAGTAGTCCACCACCGCCTCATCCAGGGCGTAGCTGGGGGAGAACAAGCTCTGCTCTGTAAACAAGCGTACACTCCAGGGGGCGGTGATGCCGTTGTAGAAGGCCAACCCCAAAACGGGCAGGCTGAGAAATCCATAGGCAATCTGAGCCAAAGGGATCCCGAGGGCATCGGGGATGAGGCTGTTGTCTCCCAGAGGGGCAATGAGCAGCAGCTTCTGCCAATGGTGGGGCTGTAGGCGGGCCGAGCGCAGCACAAACCCTGCCGAGAGGGAATTGGCAATGACGTGACACGGTCGCCCGATCACCTGCTGGACAAAATCCCCGATCATCTCGGCATAGAGGCTGCCGGTGTACTCCAAATCTGGACGTTCTGAGTTGCCCCACCCCAACAAATCCAGAGCATAGACTTGATAGTGCTGCCCCAGCTCCGCCATAATTGCACGAAACTCATAGCTGGAGGAGCCTGCCCCAATGCCGTGCAACAACAACAACGGCTGGCCGGATCCCATGACCTTGTAAAACAGGCGATGACCCCGCCAGAAGTGATGCCTTTCCTCTCCCGGCAGCAGGCTCTGCAGAGGTTGAGTTTGGGAGGAGATCCAAGCGTTGAGAACGGCTAGAGCACCCAAGCCGCCGACTGTAGTCCAGAGCCCGATCTTGAGAACTTGGCTCAGCTCTTTCATCCTCAGCAGCCCAGCTAGGGAACCTACTTTTTCTTAAGGCGGTAGGTGATGCGCCCTTTGTTGAGGTCATAGGGGCTCAGCTCCACCTTAACCCGGTCGCCGGGCAAGATCTTGATGTAGTTGCGGCGAATTTTGCCGGAGATATGAGCGAGCACGTTGAAGCCGTTGTCCAGATCCACTCGGAACATGGCGTTGGGCAGGGATTCGGTAACGACCCCCTCCATTTCAATGGCATCTTCCTTAGACAATGAGCCCTCCCAAAAACGACATAACAAACAACAGAACAATCCACAGCCGCGACGACACGCGCTGTTAAGAAATGAAAATATACTCCATCTCTTCTATCCTAGCCGTTGCAGTCCTTCATCAGGGGATCCCTTAGGACTGAAAAGGCGTGCGATCGGTCAAAATTTCTGCTCCAGACTCGGTGACCAAGACCGTGTGCTCAAACTGAGCTGACCAAGAGCCATCTACTGTGACCACCGTCCATTGGTCTGGCAACACTCGGGTTGCCTCTCCCCCCGCATTCACCATCGGCTCAATGGCCACTGTCATGCCGGAGCGCAGCTTGGGATTGGGCAGATCGCGGGTGCGATAGTTGGGAAACTGCGGCTCCTCGTGCAGGTTGCGCCCCACCCCGTGACCAACATACTGCTTCACCACAGAATAGCCCCGCCCCTCGATGTAATCTTCAATGGCACCCGAGACATCCTGAAGCCAAACGCCGTGGCGCACACAGTCGATGCCCGTCTGCAGGGCTTTGGCCGCAGTATCGATCAGATCCCGAGCTGCGTCGCTCAGGGGTTCCAGGCCGATGGTGATACAGGAATCCGCATGCCAGCCCTCGACGATGGCACCAAAATCCACTTTGACCACATCTCCCGGCTGCACCACTTTACGGGGACTGGGGATCCCGTGCACCACCTCATGGTTGACACTGACACAAACGCAGGCAGGAAAGCCGTAGTAGCCCTTGAAACTGGGCAAAGCATTGAGTTGGGCCACCCGTCTCTCAGCATAGGTATCGATATCTGCCGTAGTCCAGCCCGGCTCCAGGCGCTCCGCGATCTCCTGCAATACTTGGGCCACCACCCGACCGGCCCGCCGCATTTTCTCCACTTCGCGGCGAGATTTGATCTCAATAAGCTGCATGCCCCGCCGCTGGGAGGGATTTCCAGCTCCTGCTCTGATCACGCCGTCCTCCTGAAGCCTTCCAAAAGAGCCTGCAGATGTTCCTGTACGGATTCCATCGGCTGGTTGCCGTTGACCCGCTGCAAGCGCCCCTTGGCCTCATAAAAATCAATTAGGGGAGCCGTCTGCTGCCGATAGACCTCCAGACGCTTGAGAATCACCGACCGATCCGCATCATCGCTGCGCCCCTGTTCCTTGCCCCGGGCCAGCAGCCGGGCCACCACCACCTCATCCGGCACCTCCAAGTTGAGGACGTAGTCATAATCTTGGCCCAGCTCTTGCAGCAGCTCTTCCAAGGCCTCTGCCTGGGCTAAGGTGCGAGGAAATCCATCTAGGATCCAGCCCTGCTCTGGAGATTGCTGCAACTGCCCCTTCACCATTCCGATCAGCACCTCGTCAGGCACCAGCTCTCCCGCATCCATGTAAACCTTGGCCTGGCACCCCAGGGGCGTTTGGGCTTTCACCTCGGCCCGCAACAGATCGCCTGTGGAAATTTTGGGCGTGTGGTAAATGGCCGCCAGTCGCTCCGCCTGTGTACCTTTGCCCGCCCCCGGCGGCCCCAGAAAGATCAACCTCGGCACTACTGTTTGACCATCCCTTCGTAGCGTTGTGAGATGACATAAGTCTGGATCTGCTTGGAGGTCTCGATCGCCACCCCCACCAAAATCAGTAGCGAGGTCGCCCCCAAACCTTGGAAAGTGGTGATGCCGGTTGCCCGTTCCACCGTCGTCGGGATGATGGCCACCGCGCACAGGAACAAAGCCCCCAGCAGCGTCAGGCGGTTGAGGATCCCTTCGACATACTCAGCAGTGGCCTTGCCCGGGCGTACCCCTGGAATGCTGGCCCCCATCTTCTTCAAGTTTTGAGCCAGATCCACCGGGTTGATGAGCAAAGAGGCGTAGAAGTAGCTGAAGAAGAGGATCAGCACGAAATAAAAAGGAATGTAGAACCAGGAGGTGGGGGATAGGAAGTTGGCCACTTGCACCAAAGTCAGGTTTTGGGTGTACTGGGCCAGGGCCAGAGGCAGGGACATCACCGAGTAGGCAAAGATGATCGGCATCACCCCCCCTTGGTTTAGCCTCAGGGGCAGATAGCTTTTCTGCTCGCGGAACAGCTTGTTGCCCACCTGGCGCTTGGCGTAGACGATAGGGATCTTGCGGCTGCCTTCTTGGACAAAGACAATGCCGACAATGGTGACCAAAAAGATTGCCAGCAACAGCAAGATGCCACCGATGGTGCTGCTATCGGCACGGGCCAGGCTAATAGTCTGTCCGAGGGCACGGGGCAGAGTGGCAACAATGTTGACGAAGATCAAGAGCGAAGGGCCACTTCCCACCCCTTTCTCCGTGATCATCTCTCCCAGCCACATCACAAACAGGGATCCCGCCGCCAGAGCCAAGGTGGTGGAGGCCATGAAGGCCAACTCATTGGTGGTACTGGCAAACTCCCGCACCCAAAAGGAAATGCCAATGCCCTGGATAATGGCCCAGCCCAAGGTGACATAGCGGGTGTATTGAGAAATCTGCCGCCGCCCCTGTTCTCCCTCGTTTTTCTGCAGGTTCTCCAAGGCTGGAATGGCCGGGATCAGCAACTGCATGATGATCGAGGCGTTGATGAAGGGCAGGATCCCAAGGGCAAAGATCCCCAAAGCAGAAATCCCCCCGCCGGAGAAGACATCCAGCAAGCCAAACACAGGGCTGTTGGCAGCTTCGGCAGCAAAGCGGGCCCGATCGATACTGGGAATGGGGATGTAAATGCCCAGTCTGACCAACAGCAGCAAGCCCAAGGTGAGAAACAGACGGCTGCGCAGGCCAGAGGCCATAGCCATCTGCATAAAGGTCTCTTGGGCAGAGGGGGCGGAACCTCGTGTGTCAACCATAGGGAAGAGAATCTCGCGGGAGCAAAAGGTAAGGTGAGCTATCTACCACTCTACGCTGCCGGTGGTGCAGTCGGCAAAATCAAAGTAAATCCAGAGAAAGTGCAACTCAGCAACTTCCCACAGAAGCCGGCCAGAGCAACGGGAAGAAGGGGTTTAGGATCCCAAAATCTCCACCCGACCTCCGGCTGCCTCGACCTTGACTTTGGCTGAAGCAGTAATGGCCGCCGCCCTGATCGTCAGGGGCACGCTGACTTCCCCATCTCCCAAGATCTTCAGCGGGCCATCGTTGGTGGTGACGATCCCTCGTTCCATTAAGCTTTGCAGGCTGACCTCGCTGCCGGCAGGCAGATCCGCCAAGGCGCGCAGGTTGACCAGGGTGTATTCCAGACGCCGCGTGTAGCGGGGGAAATGCTTAAGCTTGGGCAAACGCCGGTAGAGGGGAGTCTGCCCCCCTTCAAAGCCGGGTCGTGTACCACCCCCCTTGCGGGCCTTTTGCCCCCGCATCCCCTTGCCACAGGAGGCCCCCTGCCCGGCAGAAACGCCACGACCTAGGCGCCGCCGCCGCCGCGTCGAACCTGCTTGAGGCCGAATGTCTTCCAGTCGCATGTCTACCTCTAGCTCACTTGCTCGATATACCTGTCCATCACTTGCCAAGTAGGCGGCGCACATCGATGTCTCGGTCTTGGGCCACCTGCTTGAAGGTACGCATCCGCCGCAGCGCATCGATGGTGGCACGGGCATTGTTGAGGGGGTTGCTGGATCCCAGTTGCTTGGCCAAGCTGTTGCGTACACCCGCCAGCTCCAGAACGGTGCGGACTGCCCCCCCTGCAATGACTCCTGTGCCAGGAGCTGCTGGCATGACCAAGACAGTGGCACCGCCGCCTGCCCCCTGCATGGGATGGGGTACGGACAAACCTTTGGTGAGGGGCACCTCAATCAGGTGTTTTTTACCGTCCACAACTCCCTTGCGCACTGCTCCGATCACATCGTTGGCTTTGCCCACGCCAACCCCGACTTGGCCCCGCTCGTTGCCGACCACCACCACAGCGCGGAAGCTCAACTTCTTGCCGCCCTTGACCACCTTGGTGACGCGGCGAATCTGGATGACCCGCTCTTGCCACTCGGTGGGTTGCTCTTCGCGGCTTTTCTTGCTTCTGCGACGTTCCCTCTGCTCAGCCATGTGCTGTGTCCTCAGTAGCTAGAACTGTAACCCTGCTTCTCGGGCAGCTTCTGCCAGGGCTTGAACGCGCCCGTGATAAAGCTTGCCCCCCCGATCGAAAACCACGCGGGAAATGCCCATCTGTAAGGCTCGTTCGGCAACTGAGCGGCCCACCAAGGCAGCCGCTTCTTGAGTAGCCGTCCCGGTTTCTTTGAATTTTTCGCGCAGCTCCCTGTCCAAGGTGGAGGCGGAGGCTAAGGTATGCTGGGCTACATCGTCGATCACCTGGGCGTAGATGTGTCGATGGGAGCGAAACACGGCCAGGCGAGGCCGCTCGGCAGTGCCAAAGACCTTGCGGCGAATGCGTCGATGACGACGTTGGGTGGTGATTTTGCGGCTGGTTTTCATAGGACTCCGTCCCGCTTTCGCAATGGGCTATTTACTTCTTCGCTTTCCCGGATTTACCCGCCTTGCGGCGAACTTGTTCCCCTAGATAACGGATCCCTTTCCCCTTGTAGGGCTCCGGAGGCCGGACCGCTCGGATGCGGGCGGCAGTATTGCCCACCAGTTCTTTATCTGTGCCTGAGACAACAATGATGTTGTTTCCCTCAACGGCAATTTGGATGCCGGGGGGAAAGGGGATCTCCACAGGGTGACTGTAGCCGACGTTCAAAACCAACTTGCTGCCTTGGATGGCAGCCCGGTAGCCCACGCCCACCAATTCCAGCCGCCGCTCAAATCCCTTGGACACTCCGTCTACCATGTTGGCGACCAAAGTGCGGCAGAGGCCGTGCAGTTGGCGGGCAGGACGAGAATCGTTGAGACGGCTGACCGTGAGCATCTGAGCGTTTTGCTGGACTGTGATCAAGGGCGGCAAACTGCGGGACAGTTGACCTTTCGGGCCTTTCACTGCAATGTGTTGGCCGTCGATCTGGATCTCCACCTTGGCAGGAAGGGCGATGGGGCGTCTACCGATACGGGACATGGGAAAAACTCCTGACCAGAGAAAACTTAAGGTCTAGTAGACAAGACAGAGGACTTCACCACCAATGCCCTGCTTACGAGCCTCCCGGTCGGTCATGATGCCGTTGGAGGTGGAGATGATGGCGATCCCAATTCCTCCCAGCACTCGGGGCAGCTCTTTGTGGTTGCGGTAAACCCGCAGGCCGGGTCGGCTCACCCGCTTTAGACCATTGATGATGGGCCTGCAGTTGCGGCCTTTGCCTTTGTACTTCAATCGCAACACCACTCGGGCTTGGATCCCTTCTCCCTCCTCCTTCCATTCGCTGACGAACCCTTCCTCATGAAGAACGCGAGCGATGCTGCGGGTCATGCGGGTGGCCGGAACTGCCACCGACTCGTGCCGAGCCATGGTGGCATTGCGAATGCGGGTGAGCATATCGGCGATCGTGTCGTTGGTGTGGGCCATCGGTGGGTCAGTGCTCCTCGGAAGATCGATGCAGATCAAGAAAAGTCAGGGTGGGCAACCTAGGAGGCAAAGGGCATGCCAAACGCTTTGAGCAGGGCACGGCCCTCTTCGTCGGTTTTAGCAGTGGTCACAATGGAGATATCCATACCTCGCAACTGATCCACAGAGTCATAGTTGATTTCGGGAAAAATCAGTTGTTCACGGATGCCGAGGGTGTAGTTGCCTCGTCCATCAAAGGCTTTGGGGCTGACGCCGCGGAAGTCACGGATACGGGGCAGAGCAATGTTGATCAAGCGATCCAAAAACGCATACATGCGCTCCCGCCGTAGGGTCACCATCAGGCCGACAGGCATGCCCTTGCGAATCTTGAAGCTGGCAATTGCCTTCTTGGCGCGGGTGATCACGGGCCGCTGGCCAGTGATGGCGCTGATCTCGGCAATGGAGGATTCCAGAGCCTTGGCATTTTGGGAAGCTTCCCCCAAGCCGCGGTTGATCACGATCTTCTCCAGGCGGGGCACCTGATGGATGTTGGTGTAGCCCAACTCCTTTTGCAGCTTGGGGACAATGACGGTGTTGTAGTGGATTTGCAGACGCTGGGGCATGGTGGCTTCTCCTTGTGGCTCTGGGCTGGGTCAGAGCCAAACCAATGGTGGAAAGGGATCAAAAGCTTAGTCGAGAATCTCACCCGTTTTCTTAAGGACGCGAACCTTGCGACCATCGGCGGTGATTTGATAGCCGATACGGCTGGCCACCTCCTGCTTCTTGGAATAGGCCATCACTTTGCAGACGGGAATGGGAGCTTCCTTGGTCTCAATTCGGCCACTTTCCCCTTCTCGCTGGGGTTTACGGTGGTAGGTAACAATGTTAACCCCTTCCACCAAAACCATGTTGCACTCGGGAAAAACGCGCAGCACCTCGCCGATTTTGCCTTTGTCATCGCCGGAGATCACCTGCACGGTATCCCCTTGCTTGATACACATTTTGTAGCGCAGGCTGTTGCGGTGCTTGCGAATGCCGGGGCGCCGAACTAGGCGCTGAATTTGGCTGGGTTTGAGGGGGCGAACCATCAGAGTACCTCCGGGGCCAGGGAGATGATCTTGGTGAAGTTTTTCTCCCGCAGCTCGCGGGCTACAGGGCCGAAAACACGAGTTCCACGGGGATTGCCATCATTGTTGATGATCACGGCGGCGTTGTCGTCGAAGCGGATGCACATGCCGTCAGGGCGACGTACCGTATCGACGGTGCGGATAACAACGGCCTTGACAACATCGGATTTTTTGACGGGCATGTTGGGCAGGGCATCCTTGACGACACCAATGATCACATCGCCCAAGCTGGCGTAGCGACGGCCACTGCTGCCCAGCACGCGAATACACATCATCTTGCGAGCACCGGTGTTGTCGGCCACCGTCAGCATAGTTTGCTGCTGAATCATAGTTTCTTCACCTCCCTCAGGATTTCGGCAACTTGCCAACGCTTGGTGCGGCTAAGGGGACGGGTTTCCGTGATGCGCACCAGATCCCCTTCTTGACAGCGGTTTTCCTCGTCGTGGGCCTTAAACTTCTTGGTCTTGACGACGATCTTGCCGTACTTCGGGTGAGCAACTCGATTTTCCACAGCAACAACCACCGTTTTTTGCATCTTGTTGCTGACAACAATGCCAATCTTCTCCCGAACAGCCATTACTCCTCCTTGGTTGGGCGTTTGCCCCGCTTACGCTCTCCCTCCACAGTTAGTAGTTGCGCCAGCTTGTGTTTGCGCAGCCGGATGAGATGGGGCTGGTTCAACTGCCGCGTGGCCTGCTGCAAACGCAGCTCAAACAGCTCTTTCTTGACGGCGTAGATTTCGTTGCTCAGCTCTTCGTCCGATAAAGCACGGGCATCAGCAATTTTGGGCATGGGCATGGCTGAACTCTCCTCATACACTGCTGGTGGCCACCTCTGAAGCCGTTGCCTGGGCGGGCTCTGGCTTTTCAAAGTCGGCTTTGGTTACAAACTTGACCTTAATGGGCAGCTTCTGGGCGGCAAGGCGCATGGCCTCGCGGGCGATAGGCTCTGCCACTCCCCCCATTTCGAAGAGGATACGGCCCGGCTTGACGACGCAAACCCAGTACTCAGGGTTGCCTTTACCGGATCCCATGCGGGTTTCAGCAGCTCGCTGAGTAACGGGCTTGTCGGGAAAGATGCGAATCCAGATTTGGCCACCCCGCCGAACATAGCGGGTCATGGCTCGACGGCTGGCCTCGATCTGTCGAGCTGTAATCCAGGCGGGTTCTAGGGCCACAAGGCCGTATTCCCCAAAGTTGATGCGGTTGCCACGGGTCGCTTTGCCTTTCATGCGCCCGCGCTGTTGCTTGCGGTACTTGGTGCGTTTGGGGCTTAACATGGCCGTTCCTTAAGTCAACTGCGATAGGGATCCCTGGACGTTCCGGTGTTGGCCCTCAGGCCTCCTGAGCCGAGCGATCTTCAAAGGTGGGCCGCCGCCGCTGCTGCCGACGTTTGGGCTGTTGCAGGGGAAACTTCTGTTCGTGGCGTTCCTGCCCGGGCAGAACTTCCCCTTTGAAGACCCAGACCTTGACCCCGATGATGCCGAAAGTGGTGTGGGCGAGGTGCTCGGCGTAGTCGATGTCGGCCCGCAAGGTGTGCAAAGGGATCCGCCCCTCCCGCGTCCATTCGGTGCGGGCAATCTCGGCCCCGTTCAGACGCCCGGCAATTTGGATTTTGATCCCTTGTACGCCTGCCCGCTGGGCCCGTTGGATCACCTGGCGCACGATGCGGCGAAAGGCAATCCGCCGTTCCAACTGTTGGGCAATGTTTTCCGCCAACAAGGTCGCCTCGGCATCGGCACGGGTGACCTCTACTACATTGATGCGAATGGTTCGCTCGCCACCACCTCGTGAACCAGGGCTTTGTCCCGCTAGCGCGGACAGCTCTTTCTGTAGACCTTGGCGCAAAGTCTCTAGGCTGGATCCGCCCCGACCCACAACTACCCCAGGGCGAGCAGCCCGGATCTCCAGGTCAATTTGATCCGCTTTGCGTTCAATTTGGATATCGGCCAAACCAGCACTGCTCAGTTGCTTGGTCAGGTAGGTGCGAATCTGGTCGTCCTCCTGTAACAAGGCTGGGTAGCGGGCTGGATCGGCAAACCAGCGGCTGCGATGCTCCTTAATCACGCCGAGGCGGAAACCGGTGGGGTGGATCTTCTGTCCCATGGTGGTGTCGGTTGAAGGGTAAAGGGCTAGAAATACAGGAGGTTAAGAGGCCGTCGCCGCTTCAGCTTCCTCTATGGGCCGGACGGCGATGGTGATGTGACAGGTGCGCTTGCGAATGGGGTAGGCCCGCCCTTGGGCGCGGGGGCGAAACCGTTTCAGGACGGGCCCCTGATCAGCATAGGCCTGGCTGATCACCAGATCCCGGGGATCCAAGCCGTTGTTGTGCTCTGCGTTGGCCACCGCCGAGCGCAGCACCTTACGAACCGGCTCACAGGCAGCGTAGGGCATGAACTCCAAAAGAATCAGGGCATCGGCATAGGTGCGCCCACGGATCTGATCCAACACCCGCCGCACTTTAAAGGGGGACATGCGGATATAGCGGGCTACCGCTTTAACCTCAGGGGATGAATCGGCCATGGCCCTCTCCTTGCCTACTCGATACTTTCCTGTTCGTTATTCCTCTCAACGGCGAGCGGCTTTTTTGTCGCTCCCCGCGTGACCGCGGAAGGTACGGGTGGGAACGAATTCCCCCAGCTTGTGACCCACCATCTGATCGGTGATGTAGATGGGCACGTGTTGCTTGCCGTTGTGAACGGCGATGGTGTGGCCGATCATGACCGGCAAGATGGTGCTGGCCCGCGACCAGGTCTTGATCATGTGCTTCTCGTTGCGCTCGTTCATCTTCTCCACCTTGAGAAGCAGCTTGGCATCCACAAAGGGGCCTTTTTTCAGCGAACGTCCCATAAGAACCTCAACTGTTTGACAAGCAATGACCATCGAAGAAGCTTCAGGAAGCGCATGGCCAGACGGCTATTGGGCAGCCCTTCCGCCCTTGTCCCGGCGGCCTCCGCGACGGCGACCGCGCACGATGAATTTGTTGCTGGGCTTGTTGCGTTTGCGGGTCTTGTACCCCAGGGTGGGCTTGCCCCAAGGGGTGACGGGGGTACTGCGGCCTATGGGGGCTCGCCCTTCCCCGCCACCATGGGGATGATCCACAGGGTTCATCACCGAGCCACGCACCTTGGGACGGCGCCCCAACCAACGGCTACGACCCGCCTTGCCCAGGCTGATGTTGTTGTGGTCAACGTTGCCCAGTTGGCCGATGGTGGCGTAGCACTCGCCGCGGATCATGCGGACTTCGCCGGAGGGCAGCTTGAGGGAGACATATTTGCCTTCTCTGGCCACCACTTGAGCGCCAGCCCCGGCGGCGCGAACGATCTGCCCGCCGCGACCGGGATACAGCTCCACATTGTGAACCACCGTTCCCAAGGGGATCCGCTCCAGGGGCATGGCATTGCCGATCTCAAAGGGGGCCTCTGGCCCGGCCATGATGGTGGATCCCACCTGTAGGTTGCGGGGAGCGAGGATGTAGCGTTTCTCGCCGTCTTCGTATTCCACCAGGCAGATGTGGGCGCTACGGTTGGGATCGTACTCCACAGTTTTGACGGTCGCCGGGATCCCCCGCTTGTCGCGACGGAAGTCGATGATGCGGTAAAGCCGCTTGTGGCCACCACCGCGGTGCCGGCAGGTGATGACGCCACGGTTGTTGCGCCCTTTCTTGCGGTGAATAAATTGCAGCAGCGACTTTTCCGGTCTGGGCCGCTTTCCGTTCTCGTCACGGGACAGCTCCTCGAAGTCAGAGACCGTCATGTGACGGGTGCTGGGGGTGTAGGGTCGGAGAGTACGAATGCCCATGGCTCAGGTAGGGGTGGGGGACGGGACAACAACAGCTCAAAAGGGGCGTTCAGGTGTCCGGGAAGAGGGTGATGGAATCTCCCTCCGCCAAGGTCACGATGGCTCGCTTGGGACGGGTGCGGTAGCCCACAAAGCGGCCCACCCGCCGTTGCTTGCGCGGGAGCTTCAGGGTGTTGACGGAAGTAACTCGCACGCGGAACATTTCTTCGACGGCAGCTCGGATGAGCGGCTTGGTGGCGGTGGGCAGCACTTCAAAGACATATTTGCGCTGCTCCATCAAGGCGGTTGCCTTTTCGGTGATGACGGGGCGCAACAGGACGTCGGCCAGGATCCGCTTGCTCTCAGTCATCGCTTTCCTCCTCTGCTGGGGCTGCTTCGGCCTCTTCTACCGTTGACGGCTCTGCTCCTTGAGCCAGTTCTTCTGCTGGATCTTGGGGCTCTTCGGTTTGCTCTTCTGGCCCCTGCGGATCTGCTGGACGTCCTTGAAGGTCAGCTTGGTCTTCCTGCCCTTCTTCCTCGTGTTCGCTTTCTGAAGCAGCCTGATCCTCTAACCGATCTCCAGGCAGGGCCTGATCTTCCGCTATGTCGGCCTGAGGTGCATCCTCAGAGGGAGTCTCCAGAACTGCCGGCGCAGCGTCGGATCCCCAACGGGCCTTGAGCTGCTCTAGGGCAGAAACGGTGATCAGCACCCAATCGACGTTGAGCAGATCGAAAACGTTGATCTGATCCAGGCCGATCAGCTTAACGCGGGCGATGTTGCGCACGGCCCGCTCTACGGCTTCCGAGCGTTCGGCAACGATGAGCAGAGCCGATTGATCTTCCATCACCCCCCAGCGCAGCAAAGCCTGGGCCACAGCACGGGTTTTGGGCGGGTTGAGCTGCTCCTGGAAATCCTCCACGACGATCAGGTCTTCCACCCGACTTTGCAGAGCGGTGCGCAGGGCCAGTTGCCGTTCTTTGCGGTTCATGGCCAGGTTGTATTCCCGCTTGCGGGGGCCGAAGATCACCCCCCCTTTGCGCCAAAGTGGGGAGCGGATGGAACCGGCACGGGCCCGACCGGTGCCTTTCTGCTTCCAAGGCTTGCGACCGCCGCCGCGCACCTCAGCTCGGGTCTTGGTGTGGGCGTTGCCCTGACGAGCATTGGTCATCTGCCGGCGCAGTGCCAGATAGAGGATGTGGGCGGCTGTTTCGGGACGAGCAACTTTAAGGCTCAGCTCCGCGCTGCCCACCGTTTCCCCTTGCCAATTTTTCACCACACAACTTGCCATGGTTCCCTCGTCTTTGCGGATGCCGGTCAACCTTGGTTTCACCCAGGGATCCCTCCTTAGCGCTTGTTGCCCACCTGCTTGGCAGGGGTGATCTCCAGCAGCCCTCCTTCTACCCCGGGCACGCAACCCTTAATCACCAACAGATCCCGCTCCGGATCCACCTGCACCAACTGCAATTTGCGGGTGGTGACTCGGCCACCTCCCAACCGCCCCGCCATGCGCATCCCCGGAAACACGCGGCCCGGGGTTGTGCCGGCGCCAATGGAGCCCGGTCGGCGGTGGTTTTTGGAGCCGTGGGACATGGGGCCACGACCGAAGTGGTGGCGCTTTTGATAGCCGGCAAACCCTCGCCCGATGGAGGTACCGGCCACATCCACCAATTGGCCAGGGGAGAACATCTCGACGGTAATTTTCTGCCCCAACTGGTAGGCTTCTGGCTGGTCAACCCGGAACTCCCGCAGGTGGCGCAGCAGCTCTGTTACCCCTGCTTTGCTGAGGTGGCCCCGCTGCGCCCGCGTGAGATGCTTTTCAGTGGTGGGCAAGTAGCCCAACTGAATGGCGTTGTAGCCGTCTGTGGCCTGGGTTTTGATCTGGGTCACGGTGCAAGGCCCCGCCTGTACGACGGTAACCGGAATGGCCAGCCCCTCTGGTGAGAAGATCTGGGTCATGCCGACTTTTCTTCCGAGGATGCCAAGTGCCACAAGAACCTCCAATCGAGCCTGCACGACTCGTTTTCATCAACTGAGAGCCAGCTCACTCCGACAATCGGCTAGCCGTTCGCGAAGCGGGCCGTAGGCCAATGGCTCAGTTAGCCGGATGGATAGGCATACAGCAATAGCGTGGCAGCAGGAAGCTCAAGACAAAGCTGAGTCTGCCGGCTGAGGCGAAAGAGCAAGGTAGGGATCCCCCGAGGCCAAGTTCAGCGCCGGCAACGCTGAGCCTTTTGCTTAGTTCACCCCCAAAGCTGCACGCCAAACTGCTTTTGTTGAGAGCTGCTCAGACTTACCTGCTAAAGAGGCAGTATCTGGTGTAGCAGCGCGCCGGGTCGCCAAAGCGGATGGACTCAGTTGGCAACGGAAAACAATCATAATGAAGCGAAGGCCCGTTTGTCCAGACTTTTGCTGAGAAAATGGGTTGGTTGGAGAGGCCGGAGAGGGTAAGGGCAGCTCAAGTGGAAGAAAAGAGCCATTGGCCAGGGAAGCCATCTCCCTTCCAAAGTGTAATGGGCTGGGCAGGCAGTGGGCTGACCCAGGCTTGTGTAGATCACTATCGGAGATTGTTGCAGGCAGGAGCCGATCCGGGCCGGGTCTTATTTTTGGTGCGGAGTCAACGGCAAGCGGATGAGGTGCTGCGGCGCTTGCAGCAGTCCAGTTCGGGCTTGGTGGGGCCGTGGCGGATCGAAACGTTCTTGCAGCGGGTGGGACGCTCGTTGGCCGATCATTGGCCGCAGGTGTGTGCCCGCCTTCCTCAGTTGCCTCCTCAGTTTGAGCCGATCCCCTTGGCCAAAGATCTCACTCAATTTCTCTGCGAACGAGCCTGCGCTTTGTGCCCTCGGCATGGGGAAGCCTTTGCCGGGGTCGGGCTCAAGGAGTTCCAGATCTGGGATCAGATCAGCAGTGCTGCTTATATTGCGGGGGCTTCGGGTTTGCCGGCAGAGGTGGTGGGATCCCGGCTGGCCCGGGCTTGGCCCGAGGAGGCAGATCCGCGGCGGGCAGAGGCTTTGCAGGCAATGGGCTGCTGTGTGGGTCGGCTGTGGGAGGCAGCGCTTCGGTTGGGATCCCTGGATTTTGGCCTGCAAATTCGGCTGTTTGGCGAGCACATCCTGCCGCTGGCGGAGTTTTGGCAAGAGTGGGATCACCTGATTGTGGATCAGGCGGAAGACAGTTGCGGGGTGGCGCTGGAGTTTTACCGGCAGGGGCAATCCCATCTGCAAAGTCAATTTTTCAGCTACACCCTCGGCGGCGGGGTCTCTTTGACCGGGATCCCAGAGGCAGTAGCTGACTTCTTGATGGCAAAAACGCAGGTTCGGTTTCTGGAGGGGAGCCATCGCGCTTCAGCAGGCATGATCCGCTTAGGGGTGCAGATTGCGCGGGTGTTGGATCCCCAGTTTTCTCATCCGCTGCCCGAGCCGCAGGGGGGAGGACTGCCGCTGGTGCAAACGCTGGAGGAAGAGACCCAGTTTGCGGCGGTGGAGGTGATGGTTGCCCAAATTCGCCGGCTTTTGGGGGCCGGGATCCCGGCCCATCGCATCGCTGTTTTGCTGCCCCGTATGGATGTGGGGGTGAGCCTGAGCTTGCAGGAGCAGTTGTCGGAAGTGCCGGTTTTGTCGATTGCCCCCTTCCCGGCGTTGATCCGCTATCCCTTGGTGCGGGCGGTGCTGACGGCAGCAGAATTGGCCCATCCCGAGTGGGGTGCTTTTCCCACTTTGCCGGCTTGGCGGCTGATGTTGAGCTGGGTGCTGGGGCTGGATCCCATCCGGGCGGCTCTGTTGGCCGAAGATACCTGGGATCCGGTGGGGCGTTCTCTGCGTCCCCGAACAGCAGTACGGCAGCCGGAGCGGGTGGGGTTTGCCAACCTGGAGCGCTACCAGCGACTGTTCGATTGGCTGCGCGGCTATCGTCCCGGCCCTTCATTGGCCGCTTTCTTCCAGCAGTTTTTTGCCGATCACTTAGCCCCGGCGATTGCTTCCCCTCAGGATCAAGAGCTGCTGCGCGTATTGATGGAAGCGGCACAACGGTTTCGTCAGGCCTTCCCTGCCGAAGGGGATCCCGCCTTTTTGGCCATGATCCGCTCGGGACAGACCCCCAGCAGCAGCCGCTTCGAGCCCGACTATTCCCGTTACTTGGTAGTTGCAACTCCGGGGGCCTACATCACTCGGGGTTTGGAGGCGGATTACCAATTTTGGTTTGATATCACCAACCCCAGCTGGTCCCGCTCCCTCTGGCATGTGCTCTACAACAGCCGTGTGCTGACGCCGGAATGGGACGGGGAGGTTTTCGATGCGGCGCGGGATTTACAGGCGCGTCAACAGATTTTGGCCCGCACGCTGCTGAACCTCTGTTGCCGCACTCAGAAGGGGCTGTGGCTGGTGCGCTCCAATTTTAATTATCGCGGCGAGGAGAACACCAGTATTCTGGACTACCTGATTTTGAAGGGGTTGAAGGCCATGGCAACCGCCGGCTAAGGGAGAGCCTATCCTGAAAGGGTGCTGGCAACTCAGGCCTCCAAGAAATCGGGGGATGCACTGCAGGAATGGTCAAAGGCAAGGGTTTTAGAAAAGCGGCGCAGCCGCCCCTCTGGCTGACACGCACCTTGGAGTGGCAGGGCAAAAGGGAAGAAGCACTGGTCCTTTTGGCCAATTGGCTGGCGGATCCCTTCGGCGATGGAGACATGCGCTACGTCTTGCGCCGCCGCCTGCTTTTGCTCTTAGACAGCGGTGCAACCCCCAGCGAGTTGCAAGCTTTTCTCGACCGCCACGGCGAGCATCCTCTGGCCGCCGCCGTCCGCTATGCTCTGGCGGTTCGCTTCGCCCGCGAACACCGCTACGACCTAGCCCTGCAGCTGACGGAAAATCTGGCTTTGGATGCTGTGTTGGATCGCTACCCCTTGCTGGATGGCGGCTACTGGCTGGACGACTGGGATCCCGTGCCCGCCAGCCGCACCCCTCTGCAACCGAAAATCCAGGCCCAACGAGAACGCTGGCGCCAATTGAGCCGTTGGCAAGCCCAATCCACTCCCCAACAACGCTATCAACTGGCCGCCCACTGGGCCGCTGCCGACGGTTGGCGCAATGGGTACCTGTGGCTGTTTAACCAAACCCGTGCCGGTGGCCTGAGTGGGGATGCTGATGGAAGCGGGCCGCCGCAACCAGCTTCCTCCAGTTCTCTATCGGACTATCAGCGGGCCAATCACCATGCTGTAGCAGCAGAGTTACTCGGCTCTGTGCTGGCGGATCCCACCGCCCCTGCCCATCTTCAGGAAGAAAGCCTGTAGCGGCAGGTGCTGATCCTCTACCGCCAGTACACCACCTACCCTCCCGAGGAAACGGCAGCCATCTATCCGCTGCCGGGCTTCCCCCCAGGAGTGACAGAAGATACCAGCTTGTTCGACACGTCACTGCCGGACTACGTGGATCCTGGCAGCCTCAGCTACAGCTACTTTCTGGAAGCCAAAGCCCTGCAGGATGGCTATGCCCGCCAGGCGATCTACGCCGGCAATGAGCTGCTGAACCGCTTCCCCCAGAGCCGCTATGCTGGGGATGTGCTCATGGCTCTGTACGGCCTGACGGGAGATGTCGCCTTCCTAGGACGGCTGCTGACGCAGTTTCCTGATAGCGAGCGCGCTCTGGAGGCAGCGCTTGAGCTGGGGCCTGTCAGCCACTGAGTCTTTAAGCGTACCGCAGCTTTGCAGCTTTATAGCCTCTTCACAGAGCCTTCATGAAAGGCAAATAGGGGTATTCTTGGACGAGAGCTGTCTTGCGAGATCCAGGGAGAAAGGCTTTATCTCCCCTTTGTCTCGGCGGATCTGGACTAGCTTGGGTTGAGTTTCCTTGGGCTGCCATGGGCTGATGGATCCTGCCACCTTTCTGGAGCACTATGGGTTTGAGCTGGAAGGTCAACCCAGCCAGGTTTGGGTGGAGCGCTGGAGCCAGTTGTTCCCGGATCTTTGGATCCCGGCAGCCTTGCTAGAAGCCCTCTACCAGGGGCGGTACAAGGCCGCCTCTGTGGAGCAGCTTCTCCGCCTTTGGCAGCGTCGCGGCTCTCCTCATCTTACCTTTCCCCCAGAAATCGGCCAGTTCCTTTGGCAGGAGCAGCAGGAGCGGATCCGCTCTTTGGCTTCGGCTGCCCTTGCCTGTTCTCCGTTGCCGCCGGTACCCCTCGCAGGATCCCTGTTTTCCCGAGAACCGGCCATATCTCTAAACTTGTTGTTGGAGCAGTTGCAGGAGCTTCCCCCCAAGCTGCGCCGCCTGCTTGCCCAGTCCCCTCCTCCCCAACTCGCCCGTGCTGGTGGGGCAGAGTCCTCAGGGATCCTAGAGCTCCAGCAGACGGTCGTTGACCCTCCAACTCCTGCCGAGCCCCCTCAGGGACAGTCTTGATGGGCTTGCCACTCTCTTTCCTCAGGGATCCTGGCCATGACCTTTCCCCTTGATCGCGACAGCGGTGCAGAGCACATTGCCTCCTTGCCCTGTGGGGTGATCACCGTCAGCGACACACGCACCCCTGAAACCGATCACAGCGGCCAGTTTATCTGCACAGCCCTCCAGGAGTCCGGCCACCGGGTGGAGAGATATTGCATTCTCCGAGATGAACCGCAGCTCATTCGAGAGCAGGTTCAGGATTGGGCCGGATCCCTGCCGGTGATCCTGTTGAATGGCGGCACAGGCATCGCCCCCCGCGACACCACCTATGACGCCATTGAGGCTCTCTTAGAGAAAACCTTGCCCGGTTTTGGGGAGATCTTCCGCCAGCTCAGCTATGCCCAGATTGGCAGTCGGGCCATCGCCTCTCGGGCCATCGCCGGGATCCACGGAAAGTGCTTGATCTTTTCCATGCCTGGCTCCCCAGCAGCCGTGCAACTGGCTATGCGCAGCCTGATCCTGCCGGAGCTACCCCACCTGGTTAAGCAACTGCACCAGGGCAAGCATTGAGGCAGCAGGCCGTCTTAGTGATCCCCTCTTAGGCCAAGAGGGCAGTCGCCTTGGCAAGAGCCTCCTCCCGCAGCAGAGCGGCTTTATCGGTGCGCTCCCAGGGCAGATCCAGATGGGTTTGCCCGAAGTGACCATAGACCGCTACATTTTGGTAGAAGCGTCCCCCCCGTTGGCGGGGCAGCTCCCGCAGTTGGAACTGGGCCAAAATGGCTGCCGGCCTCAGATCGAAGTGGCGCTGCACCAGCCGCAACAGCTCTTCGTCGGGGATGCGCCCTGTGCCAAAGGTTTCCACCAAAATATTGATGGGGCGGGCTACCCCAATGGCGTAGCTCACCTGCACTTCACATTTTTGCGCCAAGCCAGCTGCCACGATGTTCTTGGCCACGTAACGAGCCGCATAGGCAGCGCTGCGATCCACCTTGGTGGGATCCTTGCCGGAGAAGGCCCCGCCCCCATGGCGAGAATAGCCGCCGTAGGTATCGACGATGATCTTGCGTCCGGTCAGGCCCGCATCTCCCTGAGGGCCGCCGATGACAAACTTGCCGGTGGGATTGGTGAGGAAGCGGGTGTGGCTATCCGGCTTGATGGGCAGCTCGGCAAACACCGGCGTGACCACTGCCTCCCAGAGATCGGCGCGGATCCGCTCTTGCACCGCCGCCTCTTCCGTAATGGCGCCAATCGTGGGTGTGTGCTGGGTGGAGATGAGCAGGGTGTGAATGCCCACCGGGCGACCTTCCTCATAGGCCACAGTCACCTGCGTTTTGCCATCCGGGCGCAGATAGGGCAGGGTGCCGTTTTTGCGAACCGTGGCCAACTGGCGGCTGAGGCGGTGGGCCAAGCTAATGGGCAAGGGCATCAACTCGGGAGTTTCATCGCAGGCAAAGCCAAACATCAACCCCTGATCCCCGGCCCCGACCAAGTCGAATTGATCTTCCTGGGAGCCGCGACTTTCCAGGGCCATGTTCACCCCTTGGGCAATATCGGGAGATTGCTCATCGAAAGCCACCAACACCGCGCAGCTTTCTGCACAAAACCCATTCTTGGCATCGGTATAGCCAATTTCGGCCACCTTGTCCCGCACCAGACGGGTGAAGTTGACCTGCGCTTGCGAGGTGATCTCCCCGGTCAACAAAACCAGGCCCGTATTGACCACCACCTCGGCGGCCACCCGACTGAGGGGATCCGCCGTCAAGAGGGCATCCACGATGGCATCGGAGATCTGATCGCAGATTTTGTCGGGGTGCCCCTCCGTCACCGACTCCGAGGAAAACAAAAACGACTTGGACAACGAACCTTCTCCTTAAAAGCTAGAACTGAGAACCTGAACAAAAAACAAGGCTCACCCGCTCGTTCATTATCCGTCGGAGAAAGAGCCAACCAGGGATCCCCAGGTGCTCCGCACCAGCCCCAACTCAGCCAGAGGAAAGGCCCAGCAACCAGCAAGCGTTCTGCACCGCTGACGCACCAGCACTGCCGCGAAGGCCTTGCCCCGCTGCCGCGACCAGAGCTATGGGAGCTGCTAAAGGATAAAGTTGCCAGAAAAGTCCCCCGCCAAAGAGGGCTATCCTCTAGAGAAAACTTTATTGCCTTTATCTTTCGGTTACTGACTAACCGCAGGAATTGGCACCATAGCGGAGGCTTCCGCCGGGTTGCCGCAGCTTCATTGGGCCTGGTCCCTCAGTCTGCTCTGGATAAAGAACGGAACTTGTCCCTATAGTACCCCCAACCTCCGCCCATTTGTCAAAAAAATAAGCTGTGGGCGGCTTCAGCCAAACAGACCCTGCCACCAGTCTGTCCCCTGAGCGGCTTTGAGAAAGAATGCGCCGGCCAAGCCCAGGGGGGAGAGAACGCCGAGAAAGCCAACTGTCCCCAATCCCCAAGCCAAGCGGTGCAGATGCTTTTTGTCGTCAGGATTTGGCGTCGTTTCGGCTGAGATGGCCAACAGGGATCCCAAGGCTGCCAATAGGGATCCCCCCAGACCTGCAAAGTAGCTGGGCGCTAGCCACGGTTGCAACTCGGCGGCAGATACGACTTGGATGCGGGGCAAGACTTGAAAACACCCTATTGCCAGCACTGCCCAGATGAAGCAGTACATTAGCAGGCTATCTCGGAAAGCGGCAGCCGGTTCTCTCATATCCCAGCCGAATGAAACCGGATTAGGATAAAGGCGGTTCACTGTGGGGAACTTGGGTTTGCCCCGACGGTCGCGCCAGTGGTGCAGTTCCCCTCAGCCTGTGTGGCGAATCTCGATTCCTTTTGATTATGGCCCAACCCGCCCTGTCTGGCTTGCCTGCACCGGCTTCCGGATCCCAACCCCTCTCGACAACAGAACTTGAGGACGCTTGCGATAGCGGTGCGGAGTCTTCACCGGGCGCAGAGGCCGACCCAAACTGGCGGCATCGCCAAAGAATGCAAAAACGCCAGCAGATCCAGCGGCAGCGTCTGTCGGGCATGCGAGATGACAAGGGCTTGATCATCGTGCACACGGGGCAGGGCAAGGGCAAGACCACGGCTGCCTTCGGCATGATCTTCCGCGCCCTCGGCCAGGGATTGTCGGTGGGGGTGGTGCAATTTATCAAGGGGGCCTGGGATCCAGGAGAAGCCAAGCTATTGCGGAAATTGGCCGAGCATCCAGAGCTGGGCCTGGGGAAAATAGCTTTTTACGCCATGGGAGAGGGCTTTACCTGGGAAACCCAAGACCGGGAGCGAGACATCGCCCATGCACAGGCGGCCTGGGAAAAGGGGCGGGAGCTGTTCACCAGCGGGGAGTTTCAGTTGGTGCTTCTGGATGAGATCAATGTCGCCCTCAAGTTGGGATATCTCTCGCCGGACGAGGTGTTGGCCGGGCTAGCGGAGAAACCGGAGCGGGTTCACCTGATCTTGACGGGGCGGGGCGCGCCGGCAGCGTTGATCGACCGAGCCGATCTGGTGACGGAGATGACTTTGGTCAAGCATCCCTTCCGTGACCAGGGGATCAAGGCGCAAATCGGCATCGAGTTCTAACCCTTGGGCAGGAAAGATGGCCATTCTGCTGGCGGCGGCAGCAAGCGGCAGCGGCAAAACCACCATCACTCTGGCTCTGTTGGCCGCTCTGAGGCGACGGGGCCTGCGCATCCAACCTTTCAAGGTGGGGCCGGATTACATTGATCCTCTGTTTCACACGGCGGTGAGCGGGATCCCCTGTCGCACTTTGGATCCCTTCTTGACCGACGAGGACTTTGTGCAGCGCTGCTTTCGCCACCATTGCCAGGGCAAGGATGGAGCCATTGTGGAGGGGGTAATGGGCCTCTTCGATGGACGAGCGCCGGGATCCCTGCCCCTCCCCGAGGGCGGAACGGAGCCTTTTTTTGCCAGCAGCGCCCATGTGGCCCGCCTGCTCGGGATCCCTGTGGTGCTGGTGATCGATGGCAGCGGCATGGGAACGACGGTGGCCGCTTTGCTCTACGGCTTGAGCCGCTGGGATCCCCGCCTCTCCATTGCCGGGGTGATTTTCAACCGGGTGGCCTCGGAGCGGCATGGACAAATCTTGCAGCAGGCAGCGGCTGCAGCGGGGATCCCAGTCTTGGGCCAGTTTCCCCGGCGGGAGGATTTGCGGTTGCCCAGCCGACACCTGGGGTTGGTGCCTGTCTCAGAACTGGATCACTTCCCCCACTGGCAAGCTGCCTGGGCCGAGCTGGCCGAGCAACACGTCAATTGGGATAGCCTATTGCCCCTCATTCGGAGGCTTCCTCCAGCGGTAGGAGAGCTGTGGCCAGGGATCCCCCCTCTCACCGAAAGGACTCCGCCCCGCCGCTGCGAACAGGTACGGGTGGCGGTGGCCCAAGACCACGCCTTTAACTTCTACTACGCCGACAACTTGGATCTGTTGCGGGCCTGTGGAGCCGAGCTGCTGGAGTATTCCCCCCTCCAGGTGGGACTATGGCCACCGGAGCCCTGCGATGGCGTGCTGCTGGGGGGAGGGTTCCCGGAATTGTTTGCAGCACCTCTATCTGAGAGAATTAACCAACAACCTCCCCCGCCCGCCCACCCACCCCTCTACGCCGAGTGTGGCGGACTGATGGTGCTGGGCCAATCCCTTACCGATTTTCAGGGAAAGACCTACCCGATGGCCGGGCTGTTGCCCATCACAGTAGACATGGCCAACCGGCTGTGTTTGGGCTACCGCGCAGCTGCCGTTTTGCGCCCAACCCTGCTGGCGCCAGCTGGGGATCGCCTGCGCGGGCATGAATTTCACCGCTCCCGCAGCACCCCCATCTCCCCCAGCCCAATCTACAGCTGGGGATCCCCCGCCCAGCTTCAACAGGAAGGATGGGCCACCGAGCGTCTTCACGCTTCGTACCTGCATCTGCACTGGGGATCCCGTCCTGATTTGGCCCTGAGATTATTACAGAACTTCTTAAGAATCTCGAAAGGGGATCCCTAAAAAACCGTGCCATCGCTGAGCAGTTGGATGGGAGGAGAAGCATCTGGCCTAAGCTGGGCCGCTATTTGCCGTCCTGCCGTCCAGGTTCCCCCTTGCAGTATCTTCACCAGGGGCAACTCTTGGGCAGAGCAACCCAGTCTTTCCCGGATTAAGGAGGCAACTTGATCCAGCAAAATCGCCGTCAGGGCCCGCCACTCCACAATCACTGTCGAATCTGGAGGATACGGTTGCTGACCAATCTCCGGCTGCTTGAGCTGGATCACCCCCAAATCCACAAACAGCCCCCCGTTGCGATACTCCGCCAAACCCGTCAGCTCATCCAAACCCCCGATTGGGATCCCCTCCTGCTGCAACGGCTCCAGCAGGGAATAGGTCATCCATTGGGACAACTTGTGAAAAGGCACCCAATGGCTCCCCGGCTCCGTTTGGGGCAGGTGGGGATAGGGCCAGACATCCCCCAGAGGGATCCCGGCCAGCGAGACTCGCCCAGGCCAAATGGAGCTAAACCCCCTCTGAACTGCCTGGAAGACCTGTGCTGCCTCGATCCCACCGCTGGGATCCTCAGGCTGGATGGCGTCCCACAACCGGCCAGGACGGGGAAGATTGTGACCGGATCCAAAGTAATGAGGTTGAGCCCACAAAGCTTGTGCCAACCTTTGCAGCAGTTGCCAGCGTCCTTCCAGTCCCAGTAAAGGATTTTCCGGCCCCACCTGAAAAGCTGCTGCCAAATCCGTCGAGGTGATCCGCTCCAGGGCCGCCGCATCCACTTGCAGAGGCTGTTGGGGATCGCTGGAAAACCCACCTCGCCAGAACCAGTCGAAACTGGCCAAGGCCAAACCTTCGGAACGACCCACCACCGTCTGACTTTCTGGATCCCAGTACTTCCAGGCAGAGCCTGCGCCTGCGTCCAGCAACACGCTGACGATGGCCAGATCCCACTTGCATCGCAGCCGCTCCAGCGGATCCATGTCTTTAAGTCGATTTTCCAGACGGGTTAGGCGCTCCCCGGATCCCACCTGAAAATGTTGCCAGCGGCTGTGGAAGGGAATTTCCCCGTTGGGATAATGGGCCCGCATTGTGGTGATCACATAGTCGGCTACGGATCCCAGCCGGTTCAGGTCGAGGCGAAAATGCTCTGATTCACCGGCCAAAACCCTTTCCAATAGCAACCGACAGCGATCCCGAATGGCTTGGGGACTCTGCAAATAAGCCACTCGTTTTTCCAGATCAACAGGTGTCAGCATCAAGCCGTTCCTTCTCAATTGTCCATGCCGAGAATTTTCTCAGCATAATCGGGCGGGAACCCACCTTGATCTGCATTCGTCTGCAAGCCTTGGCCCACTTGACACTCCCGCCGGTCTCTTGTCAAAAGACCGCGTCTTACTTCGCGATCGGTGAGACCCTTGCAAGAGAAAGCTTTGAGGCAACTGTCCTGATGACGCGAGCAGCCGCTGAGCCATTTTGAGAAAAGACTGGGCCAAGCACTGGGTGAGGATCCCGATAGATAAGAGCATTGACTCGAGGTAAATTTTGATGTCCCTGTTAAGAGAAGTGTTGAATACTACATTTCACTGAAGTAGACTTCGCCTACTCTGTGGCCTTAACCACTTCCTTGAGGGGTTGTCGATTGTTATGATAGATGTAATCCTAGCCCTAAGCATAAATTACTAGTTAGGTCATTTGCAGCTAGGCTAAGCCCCAAAAGTGCCAATCCGTTAGGGAGGAGTGTGATGTTCACACGGTTGGCGGAACAATACCGCAGCTATGTTCAAGATCTGGTGATGAGTTTGCAGGCTCTGGCCATCGTTTTGGAGAAGCGGGGCTACCCAGCCTCTTGCTACACCTGTGGTACGTCTTTCGAGAGTGCCTCGTTTATGGTCAGTTTACGAGAGGGGCACCTAATCCGCTTTTTGGTTTCCGAATGCTCCATTAGCTGGACAGAAATGCGGGATGACCGGGAGCTTATGAAATTGGAAGGGGCAGAGGCGATTCGCCAACTGCAGGAGCTGGCAGAGCTTATCAAAGATGAGCTGTTGGTCGCCGCCACGCCGGCTGAAGCTCTGGTGGCCAGCACCTGATCCTGGCAGGCCCTAGGTCTGCTCAAACCCAAGCCGTAGCCGATTGGACAACTAAGCCTAACCTTCTAGGCCGCTGCTTTGGAGATTTTTCCCCTGTTGAGGAGTAAGGGTGGAATAGGGATCCCCCTCGACGGAGTGGCAGTTGGCTGGCTGCCCATGCCGCTTGTATGGGGATCCCAGATGACCCGCTCTCCCAGCTTGTATCTGGAGTGGTTTGTGGCGGCAAAGCCTCTCTGAGTAAAGTCTGAGTAAGGTGTCACCGCTGCCAGGGATCCCCTGTTGACGGCTTCATCTTATAACTCTGACCCAATACCCCCAAGGGGATTCGAACCCCTGTCGCATCCGTGAAAGGGATGTGTCCTAGGCCTCTAGACGATGGGGGCGCTCTCCGACAAGGCGATCCTAATCCTAAAGAAGGATAAGTAAGCTTGTCAACCTTTTAATCTGCATCCCCAGACCCACGCCCTGCCAAGTTCAGAATCAAGATCCCCAGCAAAGCCAGGCTCAGCAGGCTGGCAATCACAATCGGTTCATCTGGGATCACGTCCATCTTGGCTTCACCAAATTTTCGGGCTGGAGGCCCGCACCATAGCCGCAGGCTTGGTGTCGGGAGGAAAGCCCTCCTCC
>NZ_JANSIL010000146.1:0-7390 GCF_047462015.1 Synechococcus sp. R5-13
CATCAAAGCGCATTCCTCCCGGCACTGACCCTACGGGTACAGTGCGGGGCTCCTGCGATTTCTAGCTGAGAATCCGTTGAGCAGCGTTCAAAGGACTCCGTCCCGGCCTTGGGTCAACCAGTTGGTTTGAGTCAGCCTTAGTCTACCACCCCTGGGGTGAGCCACCCTTGGCTTGAGCAAGCTGTAGTGCAACCTGGCCAAAATGCCGCCAAATGGCCTCTGCCTGTGGCCCCACCTGGCGCAGAATCCAACCCTTACAGATGGGATCCGGAGACTTGACCAGCCAGTATGGGGACTCCGTTCCGCTGATGTGAACGGTCAGCCAAGTGGGTTCCGGCCAATCCCCCAGCAAGTACAGGGATCCCCAACAGAGATGGGATCCCAGCACTGACGCGGCGGAGACCCGCCGATGGGGAAAGTGCAGGTCTATGTGTTCCTGCAGCCAGAGTTTTCTCCCCTCGGGGGAGGATGGGATCCCAGCAGTGACCCAAACTTGCAAGCAGTTGGCAAGATGTTCAAACTGCCAGCGTTCGTCCATGGCCAGCCGTCCGGCAGTCCAGATCTCGGCATAGGCCAGGCGGGCTGTGGGATCCAGCTCAATTTGCACCTGCTGGCGAAAGTCTGCCCCTGCCCCCGGAATGGTCGGGTGAGGGATCCAGATCAACTGGCTGGTGGGGGCCAGCTTGACCTTGACCTGTTGCCGAATCAAGCCGGGATGTAGCCGCATTGCCCCTTGGGTGCGAATTTCCAGCGCCGAGCCTGCCCCCAGCTCGATCTCGATCCGGTGGCGATCCCCACCCAGCAGGCCGCCGTTGGGGTTGCGCAGGTAGTACACAGGTGGCTCCCCAGGGGATCCCAGCCATTGCAAGGGAGCCTGAGAATACTCCCAAATGTGGGTATGGTCGCCTCGGCGGGTTGCCTTCAAGATGGCCTTACCGAAGTTCACAGGCGGCTCACCGAGGGGGGGTCGGCCTTGATGGGGCGAAACAGCACCTCCCGCTCCAGCCAACTGAGAACCTGCTCCAGCCCCTCGCCCGTGCGCAGGTTGGTAAAGACAAAGGGCCTATCTCCCCGCATGCGACGGGCATCCCGTTCCATCACCCCCAAGTCTGCTCCCACATAGGGAGCCAGATCGATCTTGTTGATCACCAGCAGGTCGGAGCGGGTGATCCCCGGCCCGCCTTTGCGCGGGATCTTGTCCCCTTCGGCCACGTCGATGACGTAAATGCAGGCGTCCACCAGCTCCGGGCTGAAGGTAGCTGCCAAGTTGTCCCCCCCCGATTCCACCAAGATGAGATCCAGGGGGCAAAAGCGGCGCTCCAGCTCCTGAATGGCGTCTAGGTTGAGGGAGGCATCTTCCCGAATGGCGGTGTGGGGGCAGCCGCCGGTCTCTACGCCAATGATCCGCTCTGCCTCCAGGGCCTTGGCCCGCACCAAAAACTCGGCATCCTCGCGGGTATAGATATCGTTGGTCACCACCGCCAAAGACAGGTGGTCCCGCAGCGCCAAGCAGAGCTTTTCCACCAAAGCGGTTTTTCCGGATCCCACCGGGCCGCCAATGCCAACCCGTACCGGCTGGGAAGTTTGCGCAACTTTGCCCGACATCGGATACCTGCTCCTCTTTTTGGGCATTCTAGAACCAGATGCTTGCAAGGGATCCGGGTATGGTTAGGCTTCTGGTGGCAACTGCTGTGGTGCTGGTGGGATTTCTGCTGGTCAACCGCCTCTATCGCAACCCGCTGAGTTCGGAGCCAAGGCCGGAACAAGCCAGCCCGGAAGCTGCCCAGCAAGGGATCCCTCAAGGTGGGCCGCTGCAGATTTACCAATCTCGGGAACAGATCCAGCAAACCCTCAACCAAGGGGCTACCGCCACCCAGAAGCAGGTGGAAGCCGTTGAGCAATCCTTGGGCAATCCTTGACCCTTGACAAGTAAGAAGGGAGGCAGGTGCCTGGTTTCAGGCGGAGAAGGGATCCCTCCCCCAGACTGTGAAGCGCCCCTCAGGCTTGGGCGGATCCCCCAGACGCGCTAAAGTCGAGAATGCTGCAATTTTACAGACTGTCCATGCGGATCCCTCCTGTTACCCCAGAGAAAGCCGATAAGCAACTGCAAAAGGTTTACGAAAGCCTGGAGAAAACCTACGGCACCGCCCTCAACCCCCTGCAGGTGATGGCCCACAAGCCCCAACTGATGCGAGCCGTGATGAACCTCTACGGGGCGCTGCACACCCAAAACCCCAACCTGCCTGAAGAGCTGAAGGAGCTGGTCAGCATCCGCATTGCCCAAATCAACGGCTGCCGCCACTACTGCCTTCCCTACCACACCCTGCAGGCGCAAAAGTACGGCGCCTCCCCTGCCAAAATTGCGGCGGTGGCCCAGGCCCGCACCAGCACCCTCTACACCGAGGCGGAAAAGCTGGCCATCGAGTACGCTGAGCGGATGACCGTGCCCAGCATGGTGGTGACCGATAGCTTCTTTGCCCAGCTAAAAGCCATTTGGTCAGATGAAGATCTGGTGGAGCTATCGGCTTGGATTGGCTTTATGAACTTCTGGACTAAGGTGATTGCCGCCCTGGATGTGCCTTTGGATCCCATCTTTGCCGAGCAGCTTCACGTCTCTTAGGTAGCGGCGGGCTCTCCTCTCCCAGAGGGAGAGGGGATGGGGGTAAGGGATCCCGACCCCCAGCCTGCCTCTAGGCCCAGTCGTCTCGCGTGCTAAAGCTGCGGTCGTACACCTGGCCGCGGGCATGGATCTGGCGGGTCTGGGCGAACAGCTCTTCTTCGCTCATGCCCCACTGTTCCAGGATTTGATCCAAATCCCGCTGCAGATCCCAGGCGCCGGGGAAGCCGTGGTAACGGATGCGCAAACGGGCAACTTCCGCCAGTACCCAATCCGAGAGGGGCCTCTCCTGGGCCTGCACCATCAGCTCATCGAGCACAGCCCGGTCGGTGGCATACTGCGGATGTTGCTGCTCTCTCCAGGATGGGCCATTCGCGGGTGAACGGGATATAGCCATCGGTTCTCCCTCCTTTTTCTCTCACTCTAGTTGAGTTCCCCTGGAGACTTTCAATATCGAGGATTGGGATCCCTGATGGCATGGGATCCCGAGAAGGCAGAAGAAAACCGCTATACTGCAAATGTTGCAGACCATGAACATTCTTCAGTTGCGGAGGCGGCGGCTATGCCCATGCCCATGATCGAGACCCGTACCGACCGGATGTTGCTCAACTTTGGGCCGCACCATCCCTCCATGCATGGGGTTTTGCGTTTGCTGGTCACCCTAGATGGCGAAAACATCGTCGATTGCGAACCGGTGATCGGCTACTTGCACCGCGGCATGGAGAAAATCGCCGAAAACCGCACGGTGGTGCAATACCTGCCCTACGTCTCCCGTTGGGACTACGGGGCCGGCATGTTCAACGAGGCCATCACCGTCAATGCCGTTGAGAAACTGGCCGGGATCAGCGTGCCCAGACGGGCCAGCTACCTGCGGGTGATCATGTTGGAGCTAACTCGTATTACCAACCACCTGCTCTGGTTTGGTCCCTTCTTGGCGGATTTGGGCGCCCAAACCCCCTTCCTCTACGCCATGCGGGAGCGGGAGTGGATCCTAGACTTGTTTGAAGCCGTCACCGGCATGCGCCTGATCAACAACAACTATTTCCGGGTAGGCGGCGTAGCAGTGGATTTGCCCTACGGCTGGACGGAAAAATGCCTAGACTTTTGTGAGTATTTCCTGCCCAAAGTGGATGAGTACGAACGGCTGGTGACCGACAACCCCATCTTCCGCCGACGGCTGGAAGGGGTGGGCACCATCTCCAAGCAGGATGCCATCAATTGGGGGCTGTCCGGCCCCATGCTGCGGGCCTGTGGCGTCAACTGGGATCTGCGCAAAGTGGATCACTACGAATGCTACGACGACTTCGACTGGGAGGTGGCCGTTTATCCCGAAGGGGATTGCCTGGCCCGCTATCGGGTGCGCATGAAAGAGATGCGGGAGTCCTGCAAGATCGTGCAGCAAGCGGTGAAGGCTCTGCCGGGCGGCCCCTTTGAAAACCTGGAAGCCAAGCGGATGCTGGAGGGGCCGAAGTCGGAGTGGAACAAAGGGGACTACCAGTTCATCAGCAAAAAGCCTTCCGCCAATTTCAAGATCCCCAAAGGGGAAGCCTACGTGCGGGTGGAGAGCGCCAAAGGAGAGCTGGGCATTTACATTGTTGGTGACGACAACGTCTGCCCGTGGCGCTGGAAGATCCGTCCCCCCGGCTTTGTCAATTTGCAAGTGTTGCCTCAGCTCATTCGCGGCATGAAGGTAGCCGACATGATCGCCATCCTCGGCAGCATTGACATCATCATGGGCGAGGTGGATCGCTAGGAATCGCTAAGATACTTACGGAAAGCGAGGACAAAGGCGATGGCCTGGGCGATCTTGGTTCTGCTGCTGTTGATTGTGTCTGTCATTGCTGCGGTTATCGGCCCCAAGCAATGGGCTAAGTACCAAGAGGAAAGGCGCCGCCGCGCGGAAGAGCTATCCGATGCCCGTCTTCAGGCCATCATCCAGCAGGAGCTACGCCGCCGCAACCGTCCCCCCCAGTCGGATCCCAACGGGAAAACTTAGCTACAGGGATCCCAAACCCTACCCAACCCGCCATCTCTAGGGAGCTACTCACCCCCATGACAAACGCTGGTATCGACCTACAACTTGGCTTCGAGACTGCCCTACAGAACCTAGGCTTGGGAGCAGGTGCAGCCCATGCCCTCTGGATGCCCCTGCCGATGTTGCTGCTGATCATCGCCGCCACCTTGGGGGTGATGGTCATGACTTGGCTGGAGCGAAAAATCTCGGCAGCAGCCCAACAGCGGATTGGCCCCAACATGGCCGGCCCTCAGGGGGTGCTGATCCCGATTGCCGATGGCATCAAGCTGCTGACCAAAGAAGATGTTCTGCCCATCTTGGCCGACCCGGTTTTGTTCACGCTGGGGCCGATATTGGTTTTCCTGCCCGTCTTTTTGTGCTACCTGGTGGTTCCCTTTGGCCAGAACCTATTGATCTCCAACATTGCCATTGGCGTGTTCTTCCTGATCGCCATCTCCAGCGTGCAACCCATCGGTTTGTTGATGTCGGGCTACGGTTCCAATAACAAGTACTCCTTGCTGGGTGGGCTACGAGCGGCAGCTCAATCGATCAGCTACGAACTGCCGTTGGCCCTGTCGGTGTTGGCCGTGGTGCTGATGAGCAATGGCCTGGACACCGTGGGGATCGTGGAGCAGCAGAGCGGCCTGGGCATTCTGAGCTGGAACGTCTGGCGGCAGCCCATTGGCTTTGTCATTTTCCTGATCTCGGCTCTGGCGGAAACGGAGCGGATCCCGTTCGACTTGCCGGAAGCAGAAGAAGAGCTGGTGGCCGGTTACCAAACGGAGTACTCCGGCATGAAGTTTGCCCTCTTTTATCTGGGATCCTACGCCAACCTGCTGCTGGCTTCCCTCATTGCAGCGGTGCTGTACTTGGGGGGTTGGTCGTTTGTGGTGCCGGTGGAAACGATTGCCGCCCTGGCCGGGATCCCCTTGGATAACCCCTTCTTGCAGATCGGCGCGGCGGCCTTGGGCATTGTCATGACGATGGTCAAAGCTTTTATCTTCATCTTCTTGGCCATCCTGCTGCGCTGGACCTTGCCACGGGTGCGCATTGACCAACTGCTGGACTTGGGGTGGAAGTTTTTGCTGCCTGTATCCTTTGTTAACTTGCTGCTGACGGCAGCCCTAAAGCTCGCCTTCCCCACCTTTTTTGGGGGTTGAATGAGAAGTAAAGAGGCCAGAGAGGGAGAACATAGACCATGACTTTTCTAAAGCGTGTCAAAGAATATGTGGGCGATGCCTTCCGAGCCGCCAAGTACATCGGCCAAGGGATGGGGGTTGTCTTCGACCACATGGGCCGGCGCCCGGTAACCGTGCAATACCCCTTCGAAAAGCTGATCCCCTCTGAGCGCTTTCGGGGACGCATCCACTTCGAGTTCGACAAGTGCATTGCCTGCGAGATCTGCGTTCGGGTTTGCCCCATTGATCTGCCGGTGGTGGATTGGGCCTACAACCCAGAGCTGAAGAAAAAGGAGCTCTACAGCTACAGCATCGATTTTGGGGTGTGCATTTTCTGTGCCAATTGTGTGGAGTTTTGCCCCACCAATTGTCTCTCGGTAACCGAGGATTATGAGTTGGCTACTTACGACCGCCATGACCTCAACTACCACCAAGTGGCGATGGGCCGTCTGCCCTCTAAAGTTACCGAAGACCCGATGGTGACCCCCTTGCGAGAATTTGCCTATCTGCCCAAAGGGGTAATCGATCCCCACGACTTACCTGCCGGATCCCAGCGTGCCGGTAAACGACCCGAAGAGATTTTGGCGGAAATGCGCGCTGCCAAGGCAGCCAAAGAGAAGGAAGCCAAAGCTGCAGTGGAGTAGTCGGAACAGCCAACGGCCTAGATTGCTGGTGGAGAGACCTATCCCTAGGGGCAAAGAGAGTGTGAACTTACCCGCAGATTCCCCTGAGGCGGCTAACCCGCTAAAGGCTTGGGCGACAATTCCGCTCCTGTGAACTGTTTGCGAAGTGTTATGGTAAAGCGAATGGAAGCAGTTGACTGGGAGCAACGTTCAAACAGTTTCATCATAGGGTTCGGAAGAAAAAGAACAGGCAGCCGCCCCCTCTTACTAGGAAGGAGGCTAGAAGCACGGAGGCTAGCGAAGAACGCTGGCTGCAACTAGGGTTGTAGGTAGCCATCGCAAATCTCTAACAAGAAAACGAAATTAAGAGCCAAAGCTGCTTGCAAGGTTTGCCAACCCCCCTTCAGGGAAACCGAAAGGCAGGGTCACCCATATGGTAGGTACCCAAAGGGACATCAAAACCCGGCGGCAGGGCAACTGCTAAGTCTCCAGGGGAAGAAACGGCAGAAATACCCATAGCATCCTCACATTTCAAAAGGGTAGCCTTCCACGCCTGAGCAACCTTGAGCCAAAGGAAAACCAATCGCCTAAACACAGACAAAAGCTAGTTTACGGGAATGCTAGGTCCAAGGTTGAAATAAGTCGTGCTGCCAGGGTTAGTTGTGTTGTCGAAGGTGCTAAGGGTGATGGTTCCCACTGTGATGGGCGCTGGGGAAGGGACAGCAGGGGTGATACGAACCTGACCGCCAAAGGGAAGGATAAACGGAGCCGGGAAGGTGACGACATCCCCAGACACCGATGTGGAAGTGGCAATAACTGTGCCGTCTGCCTGAGTAATAGTTACCGTTGCAGCTGCAGGTAAGCTAGGGATTGTGATCCTTGGGCCAGAAGGTATGGGCGTGGGTGTAGGCGTCGGGGTGGAAGGAGGCGTCGGCCTAAGTGTGGGCACGGGTGTAGG
>NZ_JANSIL010000147.1:0-1060 GCF_047462015.1 Synechococcus sp. R5-13
TTTAGAGCGCATTGCCGCGGGGGAGGACTTCTTCAGGGAACTCAAAGCGCTCATGGGGCTGGTCCTGCGGCGCCATCCACGCCCGAATCCCCTCGTTCAGCAAAATGTTCTTCGTGTAAAACGTCTCAAACTCAGGGTCTTCCGCTGCCCGCACCTCCTGACTGATAAAGTCATACGCCCGCAGGTTCAGCGCCAACCCCACTACCCCAATGCTCGACATCCACAAACCCGTCACCGGCACAAACAACATGAAAAAGTGCAGCCACCGCTTGTTGGAAAACGCTATCCCAAAAATCTGGCTCCAGTACCGGTTGGCCGTCACCATCGAGTAGGTCTCCTCCGACTGCGTCGGCTCAAAAGCCCGAAAGGTGCTGGCCGCATCCCCATCCTGAAACAGGGTGTTCTCCACCGTCGCCCCATGGATGGCACACAACAGCGCTCCACCCAAAACGCCAGCCACCCCCATCATGTGGAACGGGTTCAGCGTCCAGTTGTGGAACCCCTGGAAAAACAGCAAAAAGCGGAAAATCCCCGCCACCCCAAAGCTGGGCGCAAAAAACCAGCTGCTCTGCCCCAGCGGGTAAATCAAAAACACGCTCACAAACACCGCTATCGGCGCGCTAAACGCAATGGCGTTGTAGGGCCGCACCCCCACCAGCCGGGCAATCTCAAATTGCCGCAGCATAAAGCCAATCAGCCCCAGCGCTCCGTGCAGGGCCACAAAGGTCCACAGCCCCCCAATCTGGCACCAGCGGGTGAAGTCCCCCTGGGCTTCCGGGCCCCACAGCAGCAGCAGGCTGTGCCCCATGCTGTCGGCGGGGGTGGAGACGGCTACGGTCAAAAAGTTGCACCCTTCCAGGTAGGAGCTGGCCAACCCGTGGGTGTACCAGGAAGTTACAAAGGTGGTGCCGGTGAGCCAGCCGCCCAGGGCTAGGTAAGCGCAGGGGAACAGCAGCAGCCCGGACCAGCCGATGAACACGAATCTGTCGCGCTTGAGCCAGTCATCGACGATGTCGAACCATCCTCGCTCCTGACGCACGCGCCCTACCGCTATGGTCAT
>NZ_JANSIL010000148.1:0-18012 GCF_047462015.1 Synechococcus sp. R5-13
TTGCCAAACCGCCTAAAGCTCAGTAAATTCAGCAAAGTTCAGGGTTTTGGGGGTTAGAGGCATGCTCTGCCGCTCACCCCCACGGGTGTGGGGACAACTGGGCATACTCGTTTCAAACAAGATGAAGACCCTTCGCCGCTGACCCTCACCCCTTGCGGGCGAGGGGAGCTGGGGATCAACCAACCAGCTGTTCCACAGCCGTTTGCAATGACCAGGCAAAGCAAGGGGGAAACCCCAGAGGCTGCCTAGCCCGCCTGGCTGCGCAACTGCCGCAAGAGCCGCTCAAACTCCTCCGGCAGGGGAGCGGTAAACTGCAGCGGCTGGCCTGTGCGCGGGTGAACAAAGGAGAGCTTCCAGGCATGGAGAGCTTGGCCGCCCAGCTTAACAGGGCTGGTTTTGCTCTGGGTGTAGAGGGGATCCCCGACAATGGGTAGGCGCATGTGGGCAGCATGCACCCGAATTTGATGGGTGCGCCCGGTCTCCAGCTCAAACTGCATCAGGGTGTAGTTGCCCAGCCGCTCCAACACTTGCCAGTGGGTTACCGCCACTCGCCCTTGGCCAGGGGTCAGGACGGCCATTTTCTGCCGATCCACCGGGTGCCTCCCAATGGGGGCAGAGACGGTGCCTTGGCTTTGGGCCGGCCGGCCAAACACCACCCCCAAGTAGATGCGCCGGGCGGTTTTGGCCTGGATCTGGGCTTGTAGGTGCTGGTGGGCCTGATCGTGTTTGGCAATCACCAAGGCACCAGTGGTGTCTTTGTCAAGGCGATGGACAATACCTGGACGCAGCTCGCCGTTGATGCCTGAAAGATGGGGGCAGTGGGCCAGCAGGGCGTGCACCAGGGTGCCACTGGCGTGGCCGGGGGCGGGGTGCACCACCAAACCGCGGGGCTTGTTGATCACAAGCAAATCGTCATCTTCGTAAAGAATGTCCAAGGGGATCGGCTCCGGCTGCAGGGCAGTCGGGGTGGCTGGCGGGATCCGCACCTCGACTTCATCCCCAGCTTGCAGGGGGCGATCCTTATCCCGGCAGGGCTGCCCATTGAGCCAAACCTGGCCCTGGCGGATAAGCTGCTGCAGGCGCGACCGCGACAGCTCCGGCAGTTGCTCTGCCAATCCTCGATCCAGCCGCAAGCCCTGCTGTTTTTCCGTCACCCTGATCTGGCGAATGTCTGCTGCAGCCTCCTTGTGGCCCTCCATGCCGTTGTTGCCCAAATTGCCTTCTTTGACCATTGTGGCAGCCCGGCTACTTTTGCACTGAGTAAAAAAGGTCGAAGATTTGCAGCAACTTCCGCAGGCAGGTGGTGGGGGGATCTGCCTTGTCTCATCGCCTTCTAAGCCTTCTTGGGGGGATCCCTGGGCAATTTTAAGGGGCAGAAAATCCTGACTAGAGTGAGGCTATGGCCCACCAAGAATGAGTTGGGCCGAGTGTTGGCATAGGAGAGCCGGGAGCGATCCCAAGCCGACAACACAGCACACCCCAGCAATTGGCGTTGGCTCAATGGATCTAAGAAGGAGGTAAGGCATGTCGGATGGAGCAACCAGGGGATCCCAGCTTCAGCAACCCTCTCAACCCCAGCTTGGCTCAGAGCCGCCTTTGGTCTTGCCCCTGACGGAGGTGGGGCTGCGGGACGTTGCCCAGGTGGGCGGGAAAAACGCCTCCTTGGGAGAAATGCTGCAGCAGCTCACCTCAAAGGGGATCCAGGTGCCGACAGGATTTGCCACCACCGCCCATGCGTATCGCCAGTTCATCGCCTCTGCGGGCCTAGAGGAGAAGTTGCAGGAGATTTTCAAAGACTTAGACATTGAGAATGTCCAAAATTTGCGCGAGCGGGGCAAGGCTGCCCGCACCTTGATCTTGCAAACTCCCTTCCCCCCTCAGCTAGAGCAGGCCATCGCCGAAGCCTACCAAAAGCTGTGCGAGCGCTACGGCCCCGACACCGATGTGGCGGTGCGCTCCAGTGCCACGGCAGAAGACTTGCCGGATGCCAGCTTTGCCGGCCAGCAGGAGACCTACCTGAACGTGCGTGGAGTGCGGGCAGTGCTCAATGCCTGTCACCACTGTTTTGCCAGCTTGTTTACCGACCGGGCCATCTCCTACCGCCAGATCAAGGGCTTTGACCATTTTCAAGTAGCCCTCTCGGTGGGGGTGCAGAAGATGGTGCGCTCGGATCTGGCTTGCTCGGGGGTGATGTTCTCCATCGACCCAGAAACCGGCTTTAAAGATGCGGTGCTGATCACCGCCGCCTACGGCCTGGGGGAAAACGTGGTGCAAGGGATCGTCAACCCCGATGAGTACGTGGTCTTCAAACCCACCCTCAAGCAGGGACTGCGCCCCATCCTCTCCCGCAAGCTGGGCAGCAAGGCCCTGAAGCTGGTCTACGACGAGGGGGGATCCCGTTCCACCAAAAACGTGGCCGTCCCCGAAAGCCTGCGCCGGCAATATGCCCTCAAGGACGAGGAAGTCCTGGAGCTGGCTCGCTGGGCCTGCCTGATCGAAGAGCACTACTCGGCGCTGCGGGGCCGCTTCACCCCCATGGACATCGAGTGGGCCAAAGATGGGATCACCGGCGAGCTGTTTATCGTCCAGGCCCGCCCCGAAACGGTGCAGTCGCAAAAAGGGGCCAACCAGCTGACCACCTATCGCTTCACCCAGCCTGGGGCGCAGCCCGAGCCTCTGGTGCGGGGACGGGCCGTAGGCGAGGCCATTGGCCAGGGCACAGCCCGCGTCATTTTGGATGTGCGCCGCTCGGATCAGTTTCAGGCCGGCGAGGTGCTGGTGACCGAAAAAACGGATCCCGACTGGGAGCCAATCATGAAAAAGGCCAGCGCCATCGTCACCAACCAGGGGGGCAGAACTTGCCATGCGGCCATCATCGCCCGCGAGCTGGGGATCCCGGCCATTGTGGGCTGCGGCAACGCCACGCAGGTGCTCCGTTCCGGCGAGCCCATCACCGTCTCCTGCGCCGAAGGGGAAGAAGGGCGGGTCTACCCGGGCCTGTTGCCCTATGAGGTGACGGAGATCCCGCTGGAGGAGCTGCCCCGTCCCCGCACCCAGCTGATGATGAATGTGGGCAACCCAGAAAAAGCCTTCGGCCTCAGCGGGATCCCTTGCGATGGCGTGGGGCTGGCGCGGCTGGAGTTCATCATTGCCAACCACATTCAGGTCCACCCGCTGGCTTTGCTCAACTACGAGCAGGCGGTGAAAGAGGAGCCGCGCCTGGCAGAGCTCACCGCCCAGTATGCCGACAAGCCGGAGTACTTTGTGGACAAGCTGGCCCAGGGGGTGGCCACCATTGCTGCCGCCTTCTATCCCAAGCCGGTGATCGTGCGGCTGTCGGATTTCAAGAGCAACGAGTATGCCCACCTGTTGGGGGGATCCCGCTACGAACCCCACGAGGAAAACCCCATGATCGGCTGGCGGGGGGCTTCCCGCTACACGGATCCCCGCTACCGTGAGGGCTTTGCCTTGGAGTGTCGGGCCATGAAACGGGTGCGGGATGAGATGGGCCTGACCAACGTGATCTTGATGATCCCCTTCTGCCGCACGCCGGAAGAGGGGCACAAGGTGCTGGAAGAGATGGCCCGCCATGGCCTGGTGCGGGGAGAAAACGGCCTGCAGGTGTACGTGATGTGTGAATTGCCCAGCAACGTCATCCTGGCCGACGCGTTTTGCCAGATCTTCGACGGCTTCTCCATCGGCTCCAACGACCTCACCCAGCTCACCCTGGGGTTAGACCGCGACTCAGCCCTGGTGGCCCATCTTTTTGACGAGCGCCACGAGGCTGTCAGGCGGATGATCGCCCAGGTGATCCAGACGGTGAAAAGCCATGGCCGCAAGATCGGCATCTGCGGGCAGGCCCCCAGCGACTACCCCGACTTCGCCCGCTTCCTGGTGCAGGCAGGGATCGATTCCATCAGCCTCAACCCCGATTCCCTGCTGAAAACCCTGCTGGTGGTGGCCGAAGCAGAAGCGGCTGGCGCCCGGTGAGCCCAAAGCCGGCCCAGGGACGTGCGCGGGGATCCCGTCTCCTGAGTTACAATCTCTTCTGCTGTGTTCCCATCCCCATCGATGATCCACGAACTCTCCATGCCGGCCCTCAGCTCCACCATGGAAACGGGCAAGATCGTCACCTGGCTTAAGAACCCCGGCGACCGCGTGGAGAAAGGAGAAAACATCCTGGTGGTGGAGTCGGACAAAGCGGACATGGACGTGGAGTCCTTCCACAGCGGCATCCTGGCCAGCATCCTCATTCCGGCAGGAGCATCGGCCCCGGTGGGCGCGCCCATCGCCCTGATTGCCGAAAGCGAGGCAGAAGTGGCCCAGGCCCAGGAAAAAGCCAAGGCCCTCGCTGCTGGCGTTACCCCTGCGGCTCCACCTAGCGCAGACCGCGCCTCTGCAGCTCAGCCGACAAGTCCTGCCCCTGCGGCAACCCCCACCTCTACACTGCCAAATGGATCGGATGGCGCCGGATCCCAGCGGATCGTGGCTTCTCCACGGGCGAAAAAACTGGCGGAGAGCCTGGGGATCGATCTGCGCACCGTGCGCGGCTCTGGCCCCAATGGTCGCATCGTCGCTGAAGACGTGGAGCGAGCTGCGGCCCTTTCCGCTCCTGCAGTGGCTGCCCCCTCTGCCCCAGCCCCTACGTCCCCAACTCCTGTGGCTGTCCCCTTGGGAGAAACGGTTCCCCTCAGCACCCTACAAGCGGCGGTGGTGCGCAATATGAACGCCAGCCTTGGCGTGCCGGTGTTCCACGTGGGCTACACCATCACCACCGATAGCCTGGATCACCTCTACCAACAGGTGAAGCCCAAAGGAGTCACCCTGACGGCCCTCTTGGTCAAAGCCGTGGCCATGACCCTGGAGAAGCACCCCCTTCTGAATGCCAGCTACACAGAAGGCGGGATCCACTACAAAGCCGATATCAACATCGCGGTGGCGGTGGCCATGGAGGATGGCGGGCTGATTACTCCTGTCTTGAAGCAGGCCAACCGGCTCGATCTGTACGAGATCTCCCGCCGTTGGAAGGATCTGGTGGAGCGGGCGCGGCGCAAGCAACTGCAGCCGGAAGAGTACAATAGCGGCACCTTTACCCTCTCCAACCTGGGCATGTTCGGGGTGGATCGCTTCGATGCCATTTTGCCCCCCAACCAGGGATCCATTTTGGCCATCGGCGCTTCTCGCCCCACGGTGGTGGCGACGCCGGAAAAAGCCATTGCCATCCGTTCCCAAATGCAGGTGAACCTCACCTGCGATCACCGTGTCATCTACGGCGCCCATGCAGCGGCCTTCCTGCAAGATCTGGCGCAGCTCATAGAGCACAAGGTGGGATCCCTGACGTTGTAGCCGCCCTGAAACCCGGCCTTGAGCCAATCTCAGAGTAGGTTTCTTCTCTCGCGCAACCCACAAGGTCGGGCAGCCGGCGAGGCCCCAGCGCTCAGGAGCTCCTCCTGGGAAAGCGCTGCATCAACTCTTGCACAGCCTCGGCATGGTAGGAGCTGCGGGTTAGGGGCGAAGACACCACCTGCAAAAAGCCCAGTTCCTCTCCCACCCGTCGCCAATGGTCGAACTCTTCGGGGGGAACGTAGCGCTCCACCGGCAGGTGTTTGGGGCTGGGCGCCAGGTATTGGCCGAGCGTGAGGATGTCACACCCTGCCCGGCGCAGATCCCGCATCACCTGCAAGATCTCCTCGGCAGTTTCTCCCAGGCCCAACATCACCCCCGACTTGGTGTACAGGCCAGGATCCCATTGCCGTGCCAACTCCAACAGTTTGAGGGAGCGCTCGTAATTCCCCTGCGGGCGCACACGGCGATAGAGGCGGGGCACCGTTTCGGTATTGTGGTTGAGCACCGTCGGTCGGGCGGCCAAGATCTGCTGCAGCGCCTGCCAGTTACCACATAGGTCTGGGATCAAGACCTCGATGGTGGTCTGGGGCATGCGGCGGCGGATTTCCGCAATGCAGGCCACAAACTGGCCGGCTCCCCCATCGGGCAGGTCGTCCCGATTCACCGACGTAATCACCGCATGGCGCAATCCCAAGCGTTCCACTGCTTCCGCCACCCGCCGGGGTTCAGTGGCATCCAGGGGCAGGGGGCGTTTGGTGAAGTCGATATCACAGTAGGGGCAGGCGCGAGTACAGGCCGGGCCCATGATCAAAAAGGTGGCGGTGCCGTTGGCAAAACACTCCCCCAGGTTGGGACAGGAAGCCTCTTCGCAAACCGTGTTTAGGCCCAAGTCCCGCAGCAGTTGTTTGACGGATCCCACCCGTTGAGGGGCCTTGGCCCGCAGCCAGGAGGGTTTGCCGCCAGGAGAAGAAGAAACAACGGTCAAAGAAGTGCTCCAACACAAAACAGCGGCGACGGTATCACTCAGCTTAGCCTGTCATTTGGCCCCCTTGAATTTGGACAAAGCCAATTTCCCGGCCCAATTGATCCCTAGCGCCTCGGAAGCACGACCCAAAACGCGGCATACTGGAAAGCAAATGTCGAGCGATAGGGATCCCACATGGTTGTTGCTGCTCCTCCCTCTCTGGAACAACTTGCCATCAACACGATTCGCTTTTTGGCGGTGGATGCTGTTCAGAAGGCCAACTCCGGCCACCCCGGCCTGCCGATGGGAGCAGCACCCATGGCCTATGTGCTGTGGCAGCAGTTCATGAAGTTCAACCCCCGCAACCCCAAGTGGGTGGATCGGGATCGCTTTGTGCTCTCGGCGGGGCACGGCTGCATGCTGCAGTACGCGCTGCTGCACCTAACCGGCTTCGATGTAAGCCTGGAGGACATTAAGCAGTTCCGCCAGTGGGGCTCCAAAACCCCCGGCCACCCGGAAAACTTTGAAACTCCGGGGGTGGAGGTGACCACCGGCCCGCTGGGGCAAGGGGTGGGCAATGCGGTAGGGTTGGCCATTGCCGAGGCCCATCTGGCCGCCCGCTTCAACAAGCCCGGTTACACCATTGTGGATCACTACACTTACGTGATCTTGGGCGATGGCTGCAACATGGAAGGGGTGGCTTCCGAAGCAGCTTCTCTGGCCGGCCACCTGCAACTGGGCAAGCTGATCATGCTTTACGACAGCAACCACATCTCCATCGACGGCAGAACGGAAATCGCCTTTACGGAAGATGTGGGCAAACGCTATGAAGCCTACGGCTGGCACGTGCAAAAGGTAGACGACGGCAACCACGACCTGAAAGGGATCGCCGAGGCTATCCAGAAAGCCAAGGAAGTCACCAACAAGCCGTCCTTGATTATTGTCGAGACCACCATCGGCTACGGATCCCCCAACAAGGCCGGCAGCGAGAGCGTCCACGGGGCGCCTTTGGGACCGGAGGAGGTGAAGCTCACCAAACAAAACCTGGGCTGGCCGCTGGAGCCGGAGTTTTACATCCCCGACGAGGTGCTGGCCCACTTCCGCCAGGCCATCGAGAAAGGGGCCAAAGCCGAAGCGGAGTGGAACGAGCGCTTTGCCGCCTACGAGAAGGCCTACCCCGAAGAGGCCGCCGAGTTCAAGCGCATCATGGCCGGGGAGCTGCCTGTGGGCTGGAAAGAAGCCCTGGCGCCCATTGCCGAAACCGGCAGAGAATCCACCCGCAACCTCTCCAAGTTGTGTCTGAATGCCTTGGCCAAAGCGGTGCCGGAACTGCTGGGGGGATCCGCAGATCTCGCCCACTCCAACATGACCTATTTAAAAGGGATCCCAGAGTTTCAGGCCGGATCTTACGAGGGGCGCAACTTCCGCTTTGGGGTGCGGGAACACGGCATGGGAGCCATCGCCAACGGCATGGCGCTTCATGGAGGCCTCATCCCTTACGACGCCACCTTTTTGATCTTCACCGACTACATGCGGCCTGCCATCCGCCTATCGGCCCTCTCGCAAGTGCGGGTGCTGCACGTCATGACCCACGACTCCGTCGCCTTGGGAGAAGATGGCCCCACTCACCAGCCGGTGGAAACTTTGGCCTCCCTGCGGGCCATTCCCAATCTCTATGTGCTGCGCCCGGCAGATGCCCGCGAAACGGTGGGATCTTACCAGGTGGCCCTAGAAGCCAAGACCACCCCTTCTGTGCTGGTGTTCACCCGGCAGGCGGTCAACCCGGTGGAAGGCACCTCCATTGAAGGCGTAGCCAAAGGGGCCTATGTGGTGGTGGATGCCCCCAACCCAGAGCTGATCTTGATCGCCACCGGCTCTGAACTGGAGCTGGCAGTGAAAGCTGCCGCCCAACTAAAGCAGGAAGGCCGGGCGGTGCGGGTGGTCTCTATGCCCTGCATGGAGCTGTTTGAGGCCCAGCCCCAGAGCTACCGAGACTCGGTTCTGCCCCCCAACGTCACCAAGCGCGTCTCCGTCGAGGCAGGCTGCACCTTCGGCTGGCACAAGTACCTGGGGTTTGAGGGGGTGGCCATTGGCATCGATCGCTTTGGCGCTTCCGCCCCCGGCCCGGTGTGTATGGAGAAGTTCGGCTTCACGGTGGAGAACGTGCTCAACACTGCCCGCCGGCTGCTGGGCTGAGGGCACTTTACCCCTTCCTCGGCGCTTTCAAGGGGCTCAGCAGGGATCCCTTCTCTGCTGGGCTTTTTTCCCTGTTGAGCCTGCTGCCCAGCGGCGTGACCCGGACAGGCGTAGCGAACCTCGCATCAACCAATCAGCAGGACTTCCAAAGCATCCGGATCTGCTTCTTTCTGTAGGGCAGCCATGGCGGAGAACGCAGTCGAGGGCGGCTTCCTGCCCCGCAGACAACACCTTTGCCTTGAGGACATCTTCAACCATGGCGGGGATGATCCTTGAAGGCAAGTTGGAAGTCGAGCAGGCTGCCACCATCGCCTTGAAATCGCCTTGAAGAAGAAACTTTGGCTTCCGCCGCCGTGCTGAGGTGCTTGTGCCGGCTGCAGACACAAACAGCTTTGCCTACTGTTTGCCTACTGTAGGAACCCCGCCAGTAAAATCACCGCGGCTCCCACGGCAGCCAAAATCGTCAGCGCCCGGCCCGCGTCGGCACTGCCCTTCCACGAGAAGTTTTTCTCCGACTTTTTCGGTTCTGCTGGCATGGCCATGCCTCCCTTTGCATTGCCAACTCTAACTTAACTTCCCCCCCACGGGATCTTAGCTGGTTGGGGCATACCCTGGAAAAAACAGCAGCCATCTGGCCCGGCCAGCCGTTTTTGGGAACAATACAAGCAGGCAAGGGATCCAACTCCCACCAGTCTGGAAGCACATCCTGAGGCGAAAGCCATGAGCTATGCAGAACGGAGCAAAAGAATGGTTTTGACGTTGGCGACTCTGCTGGGCGGCTGGGTTGGCGGAGGGTTGTTGCAGGGATCCCTCTGGGTTGCCGCTCAGCCTACCTTTCAGACAGTGCCGTTGCCGCGCTTACCGGTGGGTGTCGATCAATTGGTTTTTGATCGCCCAGTGGCCCGCTTTAACCCCGACCTGCCGGCAGAGCTGGTGATCCGCAATCGCACCGGTCTGCCTTTGGAATACGGCTTTACCGATCCCCGTCAGAAGGTCTCGGAACTGCCTGCAGGCGAAACGTTGCGCCTGAGCAACCTGTTGATCCCCAATTGCATGGCCATCAACACGCCGATGTTGGCTCCTGTGGGCTACCAGGTGAGCGTGGATTCTTTCAACGTGATCACTGTAGAAGTGCGCCTGGTCAACGATGTCTCCGGCGACCACTGCCTCGATCTGCAAGCGACAGGGGCTATTTTTGTGAATTGAGATGAGCTGATACCCATCGATTACCCATCGAACACAAGTTAAGTCAAATCCTTCAAAGGGATCCCTTACATCCTCACCTACAGTCATCTTCTGGCCTTTGCCAGGATGGACATGGGATCCCACACGGTAGATGGCAGTTGACTTTGCCCGGTTTTGACGCTGGGATTGAGTCTATTGGAGAGCCGATCAGAGGTTTAGGCGTATCGACAGGGGCCATCCCCTGTGACAGGATGCGAACAGGATATCGAGGCCGATGTTCTGCCGGACTCTGTTTAGCCTTTCTCTGGGCTTGTTGCCTGTGTAGTCTGTCTGTACTCTATCTTTTTCTTGGATGGTCTCATGAGCGATAACTTGTATTCCTGGTTTCCCCGGGCCTTGGTGATCGGTGCTGCGGTTGTGGGGTTGTCGAGCTTGCCTGCAAGGGCTCAGCAAATTACGGATCCCAGCCCAGCTCAAGCGGCCACCAATGTTGAGCCCACCTCGCCAATCTCGGCTTCTTTTCGCAGCCAAGATGGCGTCAGCGTGCGTCCGGAAACGGTGAGGGTTTTCCTGGATGGCCAAGACGTCACTTCCCAGTCGGTGATTACCCGCGATTTCTTCACCTATCGCCCTGCCCAACCCCTGCCGCCGGGGCGCCGGGAAGTTCTGCTGGAGTTCACCAATACCCAGGGGGTGACCCGCCGCGTGACTTGGAGCTTCACTGTGGGCAGCCCTGTCCGCGCTTCCATCGACTTAGTGGATCACAATGCCGGCAGTCGCCCCTTGGCAGCGGGAGAAATCCTGTTGGTCACCGTCAAAGGTACCCCTTCCAGCCGGGTGACGGTTTACCTCATCCAAGATGGACGGCAAGTGCAAACCCTGCCGGCTCAGGAAGTCTCCAGCGGCACCTATGTGGTGAATGCCCTAATCGAGGCGAAGGATACCACCCGGGAAGGGATCGTTGTCGCCCGCCTGGAAAATGGCGGCCAAGTGCGCTTCATGACCGCCGAACAACCGGCCCGCCTGATCGAAGGGGCCACCGGGGGCATCCAGCGGCTGACCACCCAAGAGGTTTCCGCCACGGTCAGCGCCCCCGGCCCACTCTTGCCTCAGATCACCAACCTGCGGGATGGGGATCGGGTTTCCGGTTCTTCGTTTACGCTGCAGGGCACTACAGCTCCCAATGCTTCGGTGCGGGTGAATGTAACGGCTTCGACCTCTCTGGGGGGCATCATCAGCGCCCAACAGACCGTGACCAACCAAACTGTGCAGGCAGATGCCCAGGGCCGTTTCACCATCACCGTTCGGCCTCCCATTCCGGCCTCTGGCACGGTGTATCAGGTGAATCTCACGGCCACTTCCGGCAACCAAACCAGCCCAACGGTAACCCTGCGCCTTACCCAGCAGTAGGGGTTCAAGGGATCCCAATCCATCCCGATAGCCTTCCCCCCACCCATCAAGGGATCTGGGCAGCCTTCCATGTCCAGCAGTTCAGACTTCCCTCTCTCCCCTGGGAGAAGGGCTGGGGGTGAAGGCTCTATCATCTTCAATTCCCAGGGATCCCTTGCCGGCTGGCAGGGGAGTTTTTGAGAGAGGAGACTGTAGTTGCCAGCGCCACAGGAGCCCGGCCACGATCAGGGTGGGCAAAACGATCATCCCGATCACCACCGGTATTTGCTCCGGCAAGGCCAAGTAAGGGCCACCATACTTGATGGCTGTGCTGATCCCGGCAGCAGCCAGCATCAATTTTAGGGCAAACCAGACTGTTTTTCGATCCATGACTTACTTTTAATTCACGCTTTTAATTCACGATTGGCTAGGGCTGCTGACCATGGCAGTGAGAATGCCGGCAATGGTTTCTAGCTCCTCAGGTACCCGATACAGCGTTAAGTCTTGTTTGATCACCTGCTGATCGGCAAGAATTTGTCCGAACTGCCAGATAGACCCCATCGTCACTGCACCGTAGATCTGAGCCTGCTGCTCCACCTGCGCCAGGGCAATCATTTCTACAGCCATTTGCACAAAGGCTCGCGTTAGATCGTCCTTTTTGGCTTCAACCACCAGCAGGATGTTCTTCCCTCGCAACAGATAATCGAGGCTGCCCTTCAACCAATTGTTGACCATCAGGGGATACTCCAGCCGCAAAGGAACTCGACAATGGAGAGCCACTTCGGTCAGCACAGGAGCCACCAGCAATTCCCGCCGCGCTGTTTCGCTGGTGAGGCTAACCAAAGGTAACAATTGTCGGATCCGATCTTTCAGAACTGGGGTTTGCGGCGGCGCAGGGGCAACAGGCCATGTCCACTCCCCAATTTCCAGTCGATAGCCGAACTGAGCCAAGATTTCATCTGGCTCGTAGGGCATCTCAAAATAAGAGCGAAAAGTATAGGATTCGTCTTCTTTAAGAATGGAGATGTTCAGCATGGAGTTCAGGAGAAGCCACGCTCAGTCCGGCACAGCTAGGGCTGCTTCAATCCGCTCTTTCAGGGTAGTCACCACTTCTTCAATGGGAATTTCCGTGGCTTGGCCGCTGGCCCGCTCGGTGAGTTCCACCTTGCCCTGTTTGAGGCTGCGCCCTGTGGTGATGCGGTAAGGGATCCCGATGAGATCTGCATCCTTGAACTTGACGCCGGCCCGCTCGTCCCGGTCATCCCAGAGGGTCTCGATGCCGGCAGCAGCGAGATCTTGCACCAGTTTCTCTGCCACGCTCATCTGCTCGGGGTCGGAGATGTTGGGCACCACCACCACCACATGATAGGGGGCAATGGCCACGGGCCAGATGATGCCATTGGCATCGTGGGACTGTTCCACCGCCGCCTGGGCCAAGCGGGATACCCCAATGCCATAACAGCCCATCCAGAGGGGCTGCTCGGATCCCTGCTCGTCGGTAAAAGTGGCCCGCATCGGCAGCGAGAACTTGAGGCCTAGCTGAAAGATATGGCCGATCTCGATGCCACGGGCCGTTTCCAGAATCTGGTCGGGGTTGAGTACAGAACGATCCCCCGCTTGCGCTTTGCGCACATCCACCACTTCCGGCAGGGGATATTGCTCGCCCCAGTTGGCCCCCACCACGTGCCGCCCCACGTGGTTGCCGCCGGTCACAAAGTTCTGCAGCAGAGCTGCCGTCTGGTCGGCCAAGCGCAGGATCTGGGGGGCAAGGTTTTTTTGCCGGCCCAGACAGCTATCCGGCAAGTCGGGGGCAATGTAGCCCACCGGGATGGGATCCCCCTGCCAACTGTTTTGGATCTCGGCATCCGCCAAGGTGAGCTTGAGCAATTTGCTGGCTTGGTAGCGCTCTGCCAAGCGGCTGAGGTGGTTGGCCAGTTTGACCTCATTGACTTCTTGATCCCCGCGGATGCTGAGCAGCACTGCCACCCGCAGGCCGTTGTCGTAAAGGGCTTGGTAGAGGACGTTTTTGACGATAAGGGTGGGGGAAATCTTCAGGAAATCGGCGAGCTTGTCAATGGTCTCCGTCCCCGGTGTATCCAACACCTGAAAAGATCCGTAGGGAGACTCTGCCGCTGGCGGCGGGATGGAGACGGCCTTCTCCACATTGGCAGCATAGGAGCCATCGGGCGTGTAGAGAATCTCATCTTCTCCGGCAGAGGCCAGCACCATAAACTCCTGCGAGGCCGCCGATGGCCCCCCGATCGCCCCGGCATCAGCATCCACCACGCGAAACTCCAGCCCACAGCGCCTGAGGATGCGGCTATAGGCTCGGTACATATCCTGGTAGGTCTGGCGCAGGCTTTCCTCGTTGGCATGGAAGGAGTAGGCGTCTTTCATGATGAACTCCCGCCCTCGCATCAGGCCAAAGCGGGGTCGAATCTCATCCCGGAACTTGGTCTGGATCTGGTAGAGCGTCTGCGGCAACTGGCGATAGGAGCGGATGAGATCCCGGGCCAGCAAGGTGATCACCTCCTCATGGGTGGGGCCTAGGGCCTGCTCACGTCCCTGGCGATCCTTAAGGGCAAACATGATCCCCTCGGCTTGGGTGTACACATCCCATCGCCCCGATTCCCGCCAGATCTCCGCCGGCTGCAACTGGGGCAGCAGACACTCTTGCCCACCGATGGCGTTCATCTCCTGGCGAACGATCTCCGAGATCTTTTGCAGCACCCGCCAGAGGAGCGGCAGATAGGTGTAGATCCCTGGGGAGAGCCGCCGGATAAAGCAGCCCCGCAGCAGCAATTTGTGGCTGGGCAACTCGGCCTCGACGGGATCCTCCCGCAGCGTTACAAACAGCATCTGGCTCAGTCTCTGGCTCTGTTGCATCCATTCCCCCCTCTGAGGACTCCGTCCCGCTTACGCGATCAGCTCAAATTTTCCCTCCCTGTCTGGGATCCTCTGCCCGAGAACACAGGCCTGACCGGCAGGCCAACCTGAAGTGCCTTGATGAAGCTAGACAGAGGCCAGCGTCCGCCGCTTGGTGACCATCTGGTACACCTCGATGATGTCGCCTTCCTGCCAGGATTGGAACTTGTCGATGCCGATCCCACACTCGAAGCCCGCAGCCACTTCCCGCACATCGTCCTTGAAGCGCTTCAGGGAGTCTAGACGTCCCTCGTAAACTACCTCCCCTCTGCGGCGAACTCGCACCAGAGCATTGCGCTGCACCTTGCCCGAGAGCACATAGCTGCCGGCAACCGCACCGCGCCCGATGGGGATCACCATGCGCACCTCCGCCTGACCCAGCGGCTCCTCTACTTCTTCCGGCTCCAGCAAGCCCTCCATGGCCGCCCGCAGATCGTCCAGCAGGTTGTAGATGATGTCGTACTCCCGCACGTCCACACCCTTGTCATCGGCAGCCTGGCGGGCGCCGGGGGCCAGGGTGGTGTTGAAGCCGAGGATGATGGCGTCGCTGGCCGCAGCCAAATCCACATCGGTTTCCGTGATCTCGCCAGGGGCCGCCAGCAGAACCCGCAACTGGACTTCCTCTTGGGGCAAATCCCGCAGCGCTGTCTGAATGGCCTCGGCGGATCCCTGGACATCCGTCTTGATGATCAAGTTCAACTCCTTGAGCTGGCCTTCTTGGGCTTTGGCGGAAACGCTACCCAAGCTCACGCGACGAGACAGCAGCGCCTGTTGCAGACGGGTTTGCCGCAGCACCTCCGCCCGCTCTTGGGCAATGCGACGGGCCTCTTTTTCGTCGGTGTAAACCTGAAACTCATCCCCGGCTGCCGGGACTTCATCCAAGCCCAGCAGTTGTACCGCCGAAGACGGCCCAGCTTCCTGCAACCGCTGGCCGCGGTCGTCCATCATCGCTTTGACCCGGCCCAGCACTGCGCCGGCCACCAGGGTATCCCCCACCCGCAGGGTGCCGTTTTGCACCAACAAAGTGGCCACTGGCCCGCGGGCTTTGTCCAAGTGGGCCTCGATCACCGTGCCGCGAGCGGGACGATTGGGGTTGGCCTGCAGCTCCGCTACATCGGCCACCAATAGGATCATCTCCAGCAGAGCATCCAGGTTACGGCGGGTGAGAGCGCTCACCTCCACCATGGGCGTGTCGCCACCCCACTCTTCTGGCAATAGGCCATGCTCCGCCAACTGCTGCTTGATGCGCTCCGGCTGGCTGCCGGGTTTGTCGATCTTGTTAATGGCCACGATGATTGGCACCTGAGCCGCCCGCGCATGGCTGATCGCTTCCAGAGTTTGCGGTTGTACCCCATCGTCGGCGGCCACCACCAAAACCGCAATGTCGGTGACGCGGGCTCCCCGGGCGCGCATGGCGGTAAAAGCCTGGTGGCCAGGAGTATCCAGGAAAACGATGCGCCGCTTCTGGCCTTCGAAGTTCACATCCACATGGTAGGCACCGATGCGCTGGGTGATCCCGCCAGCCTCTCCCTGCGCCACTTTGGTGTCGCGGATGGCATCGAGGAGAGTGGTTTTGCCGTGGTCCACGTGGCCCATGATGGTTACCACCGGCGGACGCGAGACCAGATGGTCGATGTCCTCCACATCCAGCATTTCGGTTTTTTTGGCCTCGGGTTCTGCCTCGGGTCGGCGAATCTCATAGCCCAACTCTTTGGCCACCGACTCGGCCAGCGACTCATCCAAGACCTGGTTGATGGTCACCATCACCCCCTTGAAAAAGAGGGTTTTGATGATCTCGGTTTCGGCCACGCGCAGGCGATGGGCCAATTCCTGAACGGTGAGGCTGCCATCCAAGAGCAACACCTTCTCTTCGGGCAAGGGCTCTGTCCCGCTAGCGCGATCGGCAGCACCAGCCTCAGCGGAGGTGGGTTGCTGCTGCGAACGGGCAGCAGGGCGGGGGCGGGCGGTGGGAGCAGCCGTTGCCACGGGTGGGCGATAGGAAGGAGGCTTGGCGGTGGGGCGAGCCAAGGGCTTGAGGGCGTTCGGCTCAGCCTGCTTGACCGCTGAAATGATGGTCATGGGATCCAAATCCAAACCATCTCCATCTCCTTCCCCTCGTCTCCGACTGCGTTTGCGTTTGGCTTGGACGCGGGCAGCCCGCCGACTGAGAGCTTGTAGCTCGTCGTCCTCTTCTTCTTCCGTTTTGCGCTTGACCTTGGGTGGGGTAGGTCTTACAGGAGCCTCTACCAACACCGGGCTGGGACGTTCCCCAGGGATCCTCTCTGGCAAGGGAGAGGCGGCATCTGGCTCAGGGGGAGCTGGCTTGGCCACAGGACGGGTAGGGGGCCCCACCAATTCCATCCGCCGCTGCGGACGAGGGGCTTCACCGGCTTTGCCGCTGCTGGAACGGTTTTCCTCAGTCACCGGAGAACGCGTGCCAGGGCGAACAGGTGCGCCCACCAGTTGTGGACGGGGGCGCTGCGCAGGTGGAGGAGAAGGAGCTTTTTCTTCCGCAGGCTGAGGAACGCGGGCGTGGCTGGGGGATGGTGCTTCTGAGGGGCTGGGGCGACTGGGCTCGGAAGCTTTTTGCGGCGGTTCAGGCCGCTCTGCCGGCGGTTTTGTCCCGGAGGTAGCTCGTTGAGGGGGCGAGAGTACGATTGGGCGCTTGGCCACAGGACTGGGCTCCGAGCCGCTGGCTTTGGCCGCGGCAGACTCAGAGGGAGTGGGAGGGGTTGCCGGTTGAGAAACAGTCTCCGGCTTTTGGGCGGCCTCAGACGAGCGGACAGGAGGGCTAACTTGCCGCCGCGGTGGGCCTATGAGCTGAGCACCACCGCTGGCAGATCCTTTTTCGGGGGAGACTCGCTCAGGTCGAGACAGCGAGGGCTTGGCAGCCGGCGGAGTTTCAGCCGTCTTGGCCTCGCCAACTGGGGCTTGCTGCTGAACGGGCGTGGGCCGACGAATGCCGACGATCGCGCTGGCGGTGCCGGGAACTTTCTGCTGAGGGCGCTCACCGACTTTGGCTTCAGCAGGAGGCTCCGGCGGCAGGCTTTCAGATGGGGGTTTGGGCCGGGGTCGAGGAGGCTTCACAATGTGGGGGGCGCCCAGCTTGCTGCGCACCAACTCAGCTTGCTCCGGAGAAATGGTGCTGCTGTGGGTTTTGAAAGGGATCCCCAGTTGCTCACAAACCTCCAGCACCTCCCGACTGTCACGCCCCATCTCACGGGCAATATCATAAATTCGAACTTTATCGGTCATTCGTCTGCTAGCCTCTGCTCCTTTACTTCTCGTCAGTTTTACTATCCAAACTCAATGGGAACCAAGTTATTGGGTTGAGCCGAACCTTTCGGGCTTGCGGGGGCTTCCTCCGGCGCATCGAGAACAGCTCGGCAATCCTCCGGGGATCCGGCCTGAAGGGAACCCAGGTCTGAAGCTGCTCTGGCAACATCCGCAGGGGACATCCAGTAGGGCAGCCAGGGAAAGAATAGGTGGAAACAGCGCCTCCAGAATAACCTCTCTGCAGCTCCTCCAGCCTGACCTCAGTTTTCCGGCCAACTCCCATTCTGACAGTTGAGAGGGGCTGTCGTGTAGTTCGCAACCTAATGAACCTAAAAGGGCGTTTAAATATCTTACCTATGTTTGGGAATACCTCTGAGGCTCAGGCTTTTGGAGGAGATGCCCCTGGCAATCCTGCTCAAGAGAATCCAACAGCCGTTGAAACAACGAGTCAGGCACCGGTGCCTTGAGGGCTCGGTTTATCTGTTGCTTGCGCCGGGCTGCTTGCAGACATTCCAGCCGCCGACAGACATAGGCAGAGCGCCCCATACCCTCATCCAAAAGCACTTGGTGGGAATCAAATTGCCTGACCAGCCGCCACAGTTGTGAGCGAGGAAACAACTGGCGACACCCTACACAACGACGCAGCGGATCGGCACCCGGCAAGAGCATGACTCTAGTCAATAATAAGCTCAACTATACTGAAAATAATGTATAATATGTTCAGTACGGAT
>NZ_JANSIL010000149.1:0-25999 GCF_047462015.1 Synechococcus sp. R5-13
TAACTTCCGCATTCCTCCCGACACTGACCCTACGGGTACAGTGCGGGGCTCCTGCGATTTCTAGCTGAAAGAGGGTTTTCTGAAGGTCTTGCAGGGCTCAGGACGAGGGTTTTGTTCCTCAGATAAGATAGCCACCTAAAACTGAGACAGAAAGCGCAGGTCGCTGGTATAAAACAGGCGGATATCCTGAATGCCGTGGAGGAGCATGGCCATCCGCTCAATGCCGATCCCTGCCGCAAATCCGGTGTAGCGCTCCGGGTCGTAGCCCACCGCTTGAAATACATTGGGATCCACCATGCCGCAGCCGAAGATTTCCAGCCATTTCGAGCCAAAGCGCACGTCCATCTCAGCAGAAGGCTCGGTAAAGGGAAAATAGCTGGGCCGAAAGCGGGTTTCTCGCTTGCCCAATAGGCGGGTGATGAACGTGTTGAGGGTGCCCTTCAGGTCGGAAAAGGTGAGGTTCTCGCCCACCGCCAAAATTTCCATCTGGTGAAACACAGCGGAGTGGGTGGCATCCACGGTATCGCGGCGCATCACCCGACCGGCATGCACAATGCGCAGCGGCGGCTGGTGTTGCTCCATGTAGCGCACCTGCACCGAGGAGGTTTGGGTACGCATCAGGTAGCCATTGGCCAGGTAGAGGGTATCCTGCATATCCCGCGCCGGATGGTCGGCAGGGGTGTTGAGGGCCTCGAAGTTGTAGTACTCCGTCTCGAGCTCAGGCCCATGCACCACGGTGTAGCCCATTCCCACAAAGATATCGAGCATGCGGTCGATGGTGGCCTGCAGCGGATGGATCCGCCCCAGAGGCCGACGGGGCCCGGGCATAGTGACATCCAGGCGCTCTGCTTCTAGGCGGGCCAGCAGTTGAGCTTCACCAAGGGCCTGTTTGCGCTGCTCCAGACTGGATTGGAGGGCCTCTTTAAAGGTGTTGGCCAAAGCGCCAATGGCAGGCCGTTCTTCTGGGGGCAGCTTCCCCATTCCCCCCAAGATTTTGGAGAGCTTACCTTTCTTGCCCAGGTAGTCGATGCGGATCTGTTCCAGAGCCTCCAGACCGTCAGCTTGTTCCACTTGGGCGAGGGCCTCGCTTTGCAGGGTGAGAAGCTGTTGGCGAAGCGTGTCTTTTTCGTCTTGCATGGGGCCGATTCCAAGGGCAGAAGGGATCCCTGGGGGTTGAGGGAATCCCTATAAAAGTATCACAGGAGGGAGCCTGACTGTGCTTTCCCAGCCAGTGGGGATGGCCAGCAGCGGGGAGAATTTGGGGGTTAGCTCTGAGGCGCCGAATCTGGCAACAGACACCCCAGAGCGTCACACCCTGCCGGTCCCTCTGCTGCCAAGGTAAAGTTGCGGTCGTAGCGGGCCAGGGCCGCGAAGAAGTTATCTGTCCGCCGTCTCTTTTTGACCTCGGCCACCAGTCGTTCGTAGGTGGGCTTGTCGATTTTCTCAAAAGGCAGGCGGGGGAAGGGGGCATCGAAGCGGGCCAGCAGCGCTGCGCTGATGTAGCCCTCGTCGTCGCGGATGGCTTCGTAGATACGGGATCCCAGAGCTTCCACCTCGTCCTCCCGCAGCTCGATGGTGGCGGAGGTGTTGTGGGTGGTGTAGTACTTCTGAACCTGCATATAGAAGTCAAACTGGGCCAGGGCCGAGAATTGCTCGATCTCGATCTGGCCAGCACCGGGCAGGTTGGCCCATTCTACTTCCACAGGCAGTTCCACCAGCCATTCGGTACAGCGGGGATCAAAGGGGTCGTTGAGCAAGTTCCCGTTTTCATCTTTGTCCGCCTGAGCAGGTACCACCGAGTAGCCATAGTCCAGACAGGCCAGCGCCACCGGGTCATTTTTGGCAAAGGTGATGCGGCGGATGTAGCGTTGGGCTTTGGGCGGGTGCCAGCCGGGAGAGGCGTTGGTGAGCAGCGACTTGGTGCCGGCGGGCTGAACCGTGGTGCAGCGGTTGGGGCGGCGCAGGCTGTGGCGATCGCAGTAGTCCCAGACCACGCGGTGGACGATCTCCTTCCAGCGGCTGAGGTATTCCCGCTCCTGCTGCTTGAATTCCTTCCCGATGGGGGTATCGGGTCTCCCTTCCTGCCACCAGCGCAGCCATTCAACCCCAAAGGCTTTGACGCAAAAGTCGAACAGGCCTGTGAACGAGACGCCGACGATGGGATCCCATTCCCGCGAGCGCTGAAAGCGGGGTTCCACAAAGTGGTGGTGGAGTAGGGCTGCCACCGTGAGAGCTCCCGCTGTAAAGGCGTCTTCCTGCTCCTGCCGGTTGTGGGGATCCAAACGGTTGAGGTGGATCTCGGCCAAGTTGCAATGGAATGTGTGGCCAATAATCTCGCCACAGTTGTGGACAACAAACCCATTGGCATCAAAGCACGCTGGGCCGGGGACAGTACAGTCATACACCGGCTCTACCCCGTCTGCCTCAAGGGCAGCAACCGTCACAGCAAACCGCTCTCGGTTGAGCTGGCGCTTGTAGCCATTCAGCAGTGCCTCTAGCTTTTGGGCTTTGTGCGGTTCCCGAAAGCCGACCCATTCCTGGAACAGATGCAAGTTGTCGTTGGCAATAACCAATTCGTGCTGGGCTTTGCAAGCGTATGGTGCAGGTTGGCGAGCACTGTTCGGCAGCAGGCGATATCCAGCAGGACGGCGATTCTCATACAAAACTGCAATGATGCCCAGCCGCGCCAGCATGCGCTGAACCGCTTTGAGGGTACCCAGATGGCTTTGAGAGAGCCGCACGCTAACCCCTTTCTCCTGATTACCTTGCACGCTGCCATCCGCATCAAAGAGCCCGCACAAGAAGCCTCGATGAAACTGGAAGCTGGTGGCTTCGAGCGCCTCTGTCATCTGCTTTTGTCCGGGCCTCATGCCGAACTGGGCCGCCAGTTTTGCCAACCCCCTGGAGCCGATAACCCGCAACCCAAGCTGCGCATAGTGATATGCCTCTGGCTGGCGGGGCTCGTAACCCACTGCCGTTTGCAAAAGCTGAATCGCATACTGGCTCATTTCGGCTTGGGTATCTTGCCAATAGCGTAATAAAGCCGTGTCGTTCCACGGGGTTGCCGTAAGGCTACCGTCACCCAGCAAATTCCCCAAAAGCCAGCCTTCTTCCCAGGTACCCGCCCCATCCCACGGGGTGAGATCGCGATGGTTGTGCAGCAGGATGCGGTCGCCCGGTTGTAGGCTTTCTGCCGGTACCCACTCGGTGTATTGTGCCTTTTGGGTTTGAGCGGTGACTTTGAGAACCCGATGGTTGCCTGTCAGCCGCAGAGAGAACCCTTCCTTGGTCAAAAGCTTCAGCACAGGCTTGGTACCGGAGTAGAAGAACCCCTCCGGTGTGGTACTGAATAGTTCTCCATTGACATAGGTGCTGTGCTGCTTCCCAATCAGGTCTCTCACCTGGCGCGGCCCATCGCCCGTGTGCACCCAGGTATCGGCTGTCACGCAGGGATTCAGCCCATAGCGCCACAGGCGATCCTGAAGTTCCTCTTCCCCTAGGGAGGGATCCCGTCCCTTTAGCCATTCTCGGGCCGTTCCTGCCTCATAGGCTTTAAGAAAGTCGGGTTTTAGGTCGGGTGGGATAAGGTCGCAATTGGCCCGTGCTACGGCTTCCCCGGCCCACTGGATGGCCCCCTCGCCTGAGTAAAACTGCTTCCGCACGGCCTCAACACATTCTTCCCGCGTCGGCTTGCGGTGAAACACCCGCGTGTGGTTGGCCATGCGCAGGGCATCTCGCTCGGGATCAATTCTCCAGTTGCCGTTTTCGTCCTGCTGCCAGAGGTTGTCTTTGGCGGTGGATCCCAGCTGGTCGTCGGCAGCAAACTGACGAATGCCAGCGCTACGACGAATGTTTCCCGCCACCACCACCACCGCCGCCTCGTCGATGAGCAAACAGCACTCCACCGAGTTCAGTTGCCGACCTACCGCCCTGTTGAGGATGGCGGCACAGCGCTCGTACAAGCCGGGCAGCTTAATGGGGTTGGCTACGCCCCCAAACCCTTTCAGCCGCTCCCCAGCCGGGCGGACATCGCTCAAGTCCACTGTCACTTCCACCTGGCCCCCAAAGCCGGGATCCGACGCCAGCTCCAGCAGCGCTTGGTACGAATCCACCCAGCCGCGGCGACTGTCTCCCACCTGGATGTGCACCTGGGATCCCTGCCGTTGGATGCGGGTGTGCTCCTGCCGCTCTTCGGGAGGGGTGGTGCCGATGGATCCCTTCACGTGAACCCGCAGGCGGTTGACAATGGGGGGCAACTGGCGGATGAACTGCGGTTCCAGCACCGCTCCCGTGCCGCAGCCCATCATGGCCAGATCCATCATCAGGCCAAAGGCCCGCCAGTCCACCACCGCCAAACTGGTGCAGTTGTAGGCACCGGAGAAGTTTTCCGGCTTCTGGATCCAGTCGGTGCCCATCACCCACAAGGCTCGACCGGAGATCAACGCCTTCAACTGCCGCTGCATGCGCTCTACGAGCTCCCGCTCCTGGGGGGTAAAACGCCCCAGCCGGGCGATGTCGGCCAAGGTGCGCTCGCAAACTTCGCCCCAAGTCTCGCGGTTGCCATCCGGGCGGCGACGGCTGTAGGTGCGGTAGAACACCGGGCTGGCCGCCGGGGCTGTGGCCGGAAACTCGCCCAGAGGCAGGGATCCCGTCGTTTCAGCGGGATCAAGTCCCTGTACTTCTTTGCTCTGTTCGCCTGAGCGGGACGAAGTCCACACCATAGCCACACCTCTTCTGCAAAGCTCGGTAGTTCCGACTCTTGAGCGCCGGTTGGCAACCCCGCCGACCCAATGCCCAACCACGTTATCACAATCTTCGGGGGTCTGGTGTTGTAGGTAGTGTTGTGCTCTGAGAAGATCTTTAAGAGCCTCTAGGGATAGGGCAGGCCCGCTGTCTGCCGGGGGAGCCGCAAGGGAACGGAAGGCTCGGCAGAAGGGCTACAGTGGAGGAGAGGGATCCCAAGTTAAGGGGCTGCTTGTCGTCTTCAACGGCACCTTCCTGGGCCTTCTCCCCAGTGAGAGCTGTGTAAGGAGTTGTATCGTCATGACCAGTCGCCTGCGCATCGGTAGCTTGTGGGGGATCCCCTTTTTCATCGACTACACCTGGTTCCCGGCGGCCCTCCTGCTGGTGCTCTCCTACGGGGTGTTGACGGCGGTGGGGTTGTTTCTTTCTCTGCTGGCTCATGAGTTGGCCCACAGCTTGGTGGCCCGCGCCTATGGGGTACGGGTTAACTCGATAACCCTGTTTATTTTTGGGGGTATGGCGGCGATTGAGCGGGAAGTTCCCCGCCCCCTTGGGGCTTTTTGCGTGGCGGTGGCAGGCCCTCTCCTCAGCTTGGGTCTGTTTGTTTTCTTCAGCGTGGCCCGGGCTTGGGCTGTGCCGGAGTCGATGCTGGCCTCAACCCTCACCAGCTTGGCTGCCATCAACCTGACGATTGCCCTGTTTAACCTGCTGCCGGGCCTGCCTCTGGATGGGGGGCAAATGCTCAAGGCGGCCATCTGGGGTTGGACAGGGGATCGGCAAAAGGGTATGCTGTGGGCGGCCCGAGCCGGCCAGGGGGTGGGCTGGGGTTTGGTGGGGCTAGGTCTGCTGGTGGTATTTTGGGGGAGCCTCAACGGCCTCTGGGTGGGGTTGATCGGCCTGTTTATTTTGAACACCGCCCGCCGCTACAGCCAGTACGCGCAACTGCAGCAGGTGCTGGCCCGCCTGAAAGCTGCAGATGTGATGACCCGCCAGTTTCGGGTTTTGGACGCGAACATGAGCCTGCGGGAGTTTGTGGATCGCTATCTGGTGCCTTCTTCTCTCAGGCCGGAAGCCCCAACTCAACCGGCGGACGTTTATTTTGCCGAGGAAGATGGCCGTTACCGCGGGTTGGTCAGGCCAGAACTGCTCAACGACATCGAGCGCAGCCAGTGGGATCGCCTCACCCTGAAAGCCATTCTCAAGCCGATGGAGCAACTGCAGGGGGTACGAGAAGAGACCCCCATTCCCCAGGTGATTCAGATGATGCGCCAGGCAGAACCCCGCCGCATTTTGGTTTTCACGCCCACCGGCGCCATTGCTGGCTTGATCGACCGGGGGGATGTGGTGGCCATGGCTGCCCGGCAGTTGGGGGTCGTGCTGCCCCAAGAGGTGGTGCAGCGGGTGCGCGATAGCGAAGAATGGCCCCCTGGATTTCAGGTGGAGGACAATCTGGCCGGAGAGGGATCCCCCAGTCTGGCTTGGCAGGGATCCCCGGATCTGCGCAATGAGCCTTAGGGGGACGTCTGGACAGGGAGCAGCCCAAGGTACCTAGGTTCTCCCTCTACCACAAAAGGGGTTGGGATCTGCAAGGTGGGGAGAGAAGGCCGAGAAAAGTAGTCTCAGATACTATTTCCCGGAGCCCCTCTCCATCTACAATTAAGACTGTTCTCCATCAGTTAAGAATTTTGAACCGCTCTCCTCGTCTTTTGCCCGCCTACACCCACCGACTGAGCAACGGGTTAGGCGTTATCCTTCATCCCATCCCCATTGCCGATTCTGTAACCGTTGATGTCTGGGTACGGACAGGCGGACGCCATGAGCCGCCGGAGTGGCTGGGCCTATCCCATTTTTTGGAACACATGGTGTTTAAGGGTAGCGAGCGGCTGGCTCCTGGTGAGCTGGATTGGGCCGTGGAAGGACGGGGAGGAGTTACCAATGCTGCCACCGGCCAAGACTACACCCATTACTACATTACGGTGGCTGCTGCCGACCTGGCGGATACCCTGCCCTACCTGGCAGAGGTGGTTTTGCGGGCCGGGATCCCAGATCTGGAGTTTGAGCGGGAGCGGCAGGTGGTTCTGGAGGAAATTCGCCGCGCTGCCGACAACCCGGACTACACGGCCTATCAGCTCTTGATGGAGACCGCCTATGGGGAGCATCCCTATGGACGACCGGTGTTGGGCACACCGGAAAGCTTGATGCAACTGACCCCTGAACTGATGCGCGCCTACCACCGCGCTTGGTATCGGCCTGAATCCATGACGGTGGTGGTGACGGGTGGCATCGATCCTGAGCAGGCGTTGGCCTTGGTGGAGGAGCAGTTTGGCGGCCCTGCCGCCGGGCCAGCACCGGTCAGCCCCCCCATTCCGCCCCAGCCTCGTCCCCAAGGGATCCTGCGCCGGGAGAGCGACCATGCCCGCTTGGAGCAAGCCCGCCTGAAGTTGGCCTGGCCTACTGTTGGCATTGACGATTGGCAGCAAGCCTGTGGCCTGGAGATGTTGGCTTCTGTGCTGGGAGATGGCCGTACTTCGCGGCTGGTGCATCTGCTGCGGGAACAGCGGGGCTGGGTGAGGGCCATTGGCTGTTCTTCGCTGGTGCTGAAGGAGGGGGGACTGTTTTGTATTGGGGCTCAACTGGAGCCGGAGGATGTGGCGCGGGTGGAGGCGACGATTCTGCACGAGATTGAAAAGCTGCAGCAGGATGGCATCGGCCAAGCGGAGTTGGATCGCACCCGGCGTATGCTCATCCATGAGTTTCTGTTCTCCGCCGAGTCCCCCAGCCAATTGGCGGGCATCTATGGCTACTACGAGACGTTGGGCGGGGTGCAACGCATTCAAGAGTACCTGGAGCTGGTGCAATCCTTTACTCCGGCTCAGATCCGGGAGTTGGCCCAGCAGTACTTGTCTCCGGAGGCTTATGTAGTCACCGTTCTCAAGCCGACTGCCCTGGATACAGCGGCGGCTTCGGAGCTGCAACTGGCCTGTCGGTGAGCGCTGCCTCGACGCTCCGGACTCTTGATTTTCGGATTTTGGACGGGATCCCTTGCCTGCATGAACTCTGCTCTGCTTGCCACCCAACGTGGCCGTTTACAGCGCGTCCTTTTGGCCAATGGCATCACGCTGTTGCTGGGCCAGAACCCAACGGTGGAGATCTTAGCTGCCCACTGTTTTTTCCGCGGTGGTAGCCGGGCAGAGCGGCCGCAACAGGCGGGGGTGAGCCACTTGATGGCGGCTGTCCTCACCAAAGGTACGCATCGGCGCAACTCCCAGGCCATTGCTGCTGCGGTGGAATCGCTGGGAGCCTCGCTATCGGTGGACAGTTCTGCCGACTCTTTCGAGGTGAGCCTGCGCTGTGTGGCTGCCGATTTCCCGGAGTTGCTGGATTTGCTTGCGGAGACGCTGCGGGATCCCAGTTTTCCTGAAGAGGAGGTGGCGCGAGAGCAGGGGTTGATGCTGCAAGCCATTCGCGCCCAACAGGAACGGCCCTTCAGCTTGGCTTTCGAGCAGGTGCAACAAGCCCTCTATGGGGATCATCCCTACGCTCTGCCGGGGTTGGGACGGCTGGAAACGGTGGGATCCCTGACCCGCGAGGATTTGGTGGCCTATCACGCGGCCTACTGTCGTCCCAATGGAATGGTGATGGTGGTGATCGGCCCAGAGCCGCCGGAGCAGATGGCTGCCCAGGTGGAAGCGGCTTTGGGAGACTGGGTTGTTCCCGGCCCCTCTCCAGAGGATCGGGATGTTCCCCTGCCCCCTCTGAGGGATCCCCAACTGCTGAGGTTGCCCCAGCCCACTCAGCAGACGACGATCTTGATCGGGTTTCGCGGATCCCCTGCTGCTTCTGCGGATTATCCGGCCCTGAAGTTGCTGGCCACCTACTTGGGGAGCGGTCTGTCCAGCCGTCTGTTTGTGGAACTGCGGGAGCGCTGTGGCCTGGCCTATGAGGTCTCGGCTTTTTTTGCCACCCGCCGGGATCCCGCCCCTTTTGGGGTTTACATGGGCACTGCAGCAGAGAACACCCAGGTGGCTCTGGAACGCCTACAAGCAGAAATCCACCGTCTGCAGGCCAATCCGCTCGACCTGGCAGAGGTGGAAATGGCGCAGCGCAAACTTCTGGGCCAGTATGCCCTCAGCAAACAAACCAATGCCCAGGTGGCTCAACTGGCGGGCTGGTACGAGATTTTGGGCTTGGGCATGGAGTTTGACCGGCAGTATTTGCAGGGGGTCAGGCAGCTCACCCCAGAGCAGCTCCACCAAGCCGCAAAGACCTACCTGGCCCCCCCGGCCATTGCTCTGGTGGGGCCGGAAGCCGCCTTGGCAGAAGCAGAGCCGATGTTTTAACTGCTACCACTTTTTATAGGGCAGGAACTTACCAGACATAATCACCTTAACACGATCTCCTTTAGGATCCTCTTCCTTTTCTATGTCTAGGGTGAAGTCAATAGCGCTCATGATTCCATCGCCAAACTTTTCATGAATCACGGCTTTGATTGGCATGCCGTAAACTTGAACAATCTCGTAAAAGCGGTAAATTAAGGGATCCGTCGGCACCACTGGCCCTAAGCCTTTCAGTGGGCATTCGGTCAATTGTTTAGCGACAGCGGCGTCCAAGCCTAAGATTTCGGCAATTTTGTTTGCTTCTTCTGCGGAAGCACTGGCCTGACGATAGAAGACCGCTGCAATCCACACCTCATCCCGGCCTATTTTCTCTTCCAAGTCAGCAAAAGTTAATCCCCTTTCAGCTTTGGCTTCCAAAAGCTTTTTGGTGATTTCGGGAATGGCTGTACTCATCATCGACTCCTAAGTTTTAGCTGTGCAGGCAACTCAATCTGGATTTACCACCCAAACCCGAACCCGCGATTCCTCAGTGGCACAGGTTTATTGGGAAAAGTGATGCTCTATTCAGAATCTGCTGCTTTTTTCCTTAATCATACGTAAGGAAGCACTTCTTAGGGCAGGAAGATACGCTATGTCTTCAACTCAATTCTGTAGTTTCAGCTACAGCAAGAACATCAGTCCCGCTATCTCGCTTGCAACATTTCTCTAATCTTTGAGATGCTCTACTTGTAGCTCCTCACTCTGAGGATCCTTGGAAGCGGAGAAAAAGGTGCTAGGCTTTGCGTTCTGCCTGTATCGGCGCCCCCTTCGGCGGCCCCTGCGCACCCACCACGGCCTGTGGTCTATCCGGGAAGGGATCCTGATCCGACTTACAGATCGGGAGACAGGCTGTCAGGGATATGGGGAAATTGCTCCCATCCCTTGGTTTGGCAGCGAGACCTTAGAGCAGGCTCTGGCGTTTTGTCGGCAGCTGCCCCCTCTTTTGTCGGAGGCGCATATTTTGGGGATCCCAGAAGCACTGCCGGCCTGCCGGTTTGGGTTGGAAGGCGCTTGGCTGGCCTGTCGGGATCCCGATTGGTTGAACAAGGATCTCTCTCTACTCTCTTTCTGTGAACTTTTGGGGGAGACCCTGCCGCCGGAATCTTACAAGGACTCCTACAAGGACTCCGTCCCACTCACGCGGTCGGTGTACAAGCTCAAGGTGGGGAGGGATCCCATGCAGCAGGAGTTGGAGAAGCTGGAGCAATGGCTGGAGCGGTTGCCACCAGGATCCTATCTGCGTTTGGATGCCAATGGGGGGTTAGCGCTTGCGGAGGCCCACCGGTGGCTGATGGTTTGTGATCGGCTCAACCAGGCCTCGCCGGTCAAGATTGAGTTTTTGGAGCAGCCTCTGCCGCCGGATCAGCACGCCCATTTGGTGGAGCTCAGCCGCCAGTACCAAACCCCCGTTGCTTTGGATGAATCGGTGGCCTGCCTGGAGCAGTTGCAAGCGATCCATCGGTCAGGATGGAAAGGGATCCTGGTGGTGAAGCCGTCTCTGGTGGGCTCCTGCATCGCGCTGCGAGAGTATCTCAGCCGCCATCCCGGCCTGGATCTGGTTTTTTCTTCTGCGCTGGAGACTGCCATCGGCGCTTGGCATGGACTGGCCTGGGCGGGATCCCTGCAAGCCAAAACCGCCTCTCCCCGGGCCGTGGGATGGGGGGTAGGGGAGTTTTTCCAGGAAGGGGATCCCCTGACCTTGACCCAGCTCTCAGCCCAGGAGCGGGCTGCCCTCATGCAGGCGGTGTGGGAGCGCTACAGCCGGCCCTAGACTGCGGCGGCCTGTTGTTTGGCGTATTCCTGCCGCAGATAGGCCTGGATAAAATGCATCAGCTCCTCCGGCTCGCCGTTCATAAAGGCCTCGACATTGTAGGTTTCGGCGTTGGTGCGGTGATCCTTGATCAACTTGTAAGGATCGAAGGTGTAGGTGCGAATACGCCCCCCAAAGCCCTGAGTCACCATCTCGCCGCGAATCTCGGCCAGCTTTTGTCTGCGTTTTTCTTCTTCCATCTCGATCAGCTTGGCCTTCAAGATCTGGATGGCCCGCTCTTTGTTTTGCAGTTGGGAGCGCTCCTCGGTGCAGCGCACGGCAATGCCGGTGGGCTTGTGGATCACCCGCACCGCTGTTTCCACTTTGTTCACGTTTTGGCCACCTGCTCCACCCGAGCGGGAGGTCTCGAACTCCAGATCTTCCATCTTCAGCTCATACTCGCTTTCCTCTTCCAGGATCGGCATCACCTCTACGCCGGCGAAGCTGGTTTGCCGTTTGCCGTTGGCGTTGAAGGGGCTGATGCGCTCCATCCGGTGGTTACCCTTCTCGGCAGAGAGATAACCATAGGCGTAGGGGCCTTCGATCAGCAGGGTGGCGGACTTGATGCCGGCTTCGGCACCTTCGGAGTATTCCGAGAGGCTGACCTTGTAGCCCTGGTTTTCGGCCCAGCGGGTGTACATTTTCAGGAGCATTTCCGCCCAGTCCTGGGCGTCGGTTCCCCCTGCGCCGGCGGTGATGGTGAGGATGGCACCGTTTTTGTCGTAGGGGCCGGAGAGCAGTTGCTGTAGCTCCCACTGGCCCAACTCCCGCTCCACCACTGCCAGGGATCCCGCTGTCTCGGCTAAGAGTTCCGGATCGGGCTCTTCTTGGAGCAGCTCAAGGGCGCTGGCGGCATCTTCCAGGCGATCCTTCCAGCGGTGCACCTGATCCCAGGAGGCCTTGAGGCTGTTGAGCTTTTGCAGGTGGCGGCGGGCTGCCTCTACATCATTCCAAAACTGCGGCTGCGAGGCTTCTTGCTCTAGGATGGCAATCTGTTGCTCCAAGTGGGGCAGGTCAAAGATAGTCCTGAGCGTTGCTCAGGCGCAAGGTGAGCGATTCTAGGGTGCGTCTTAGATCGGCAAGTTCCATAGAGAGCAGCAAGCTGTTTGCGCGTCGGATCCCATCCTAACCTGTGGGCCGGCAACTCAATCAAGGGATGGAGCCCTTCTGTGGGGCAGTTCCTGGCCGTTCCCATTGCAACAGCATTGCGATCCCTTGTCCATAGCAACAACCCCGCCAGAGGCAGGACGGAGTCCTTTGGCTTCTGCCGAAAGATCCCTGTTGAGGTGGCTCAAGCCTATAGCAGAATAAAGAATTCGGTTTCGGAGGCTGCGATGCTGAAGGTCTTTTCCTTGCTTTCCGGGCTGGTTTTGGCGGGAGGAGTGGCTGCTTTGGCCATCACCAATCCCACCTTAGAAGAGTACAGAACCCATGCAGGGCAACAACTGGCCGCCTACGCTACGCGAGAATACTGCGCTCAGATCCCGTCTTTCTTGGTCACTTTGATTGAGGAATGTCATGCCCTTGTCCGAGAGCTCCAGCCCGAACTAGAAGCTCTGTTCATGCGCCAAACCCGCCGGCAGAATTTTATCCTTTTCAGCCTCTACACCACCGATTTGTCGTTGCTCAACTTTGGCCCACTGGGGATCTCCTTGCCCACCTACCACTTTGAAACCCTTGCCGTGGCTGGGCAATTTTATACTTATGAGATTCGAGAGGGGAAAGCTGCCCCCTAGCCACCATGGCAACCTCAGGCTCTCAGGATCCAGAAGAATCTCAAAAGGGAGGCTAGATTTGGGCTCGTTCCAACAGGGTTTGCAGCTCCTCTAGGGCCAACTGAGCCGACTGGGCCTGCTGGTAAAGGGATTGCACCACCTCAGCGCTGCTCTGGGCCGATTGCAGGGTGGATTGGCTTTGTCGCTGGATGCGATCTGCCAAGCTGCGAATGCGGTTGCTGGCCTCGGTGGTTCGTCCCGCCAATTTGCGGATCTCCTGGGCAATGGCTCCAAAGCCACCGGCACCACCGCTGCGGTTGGCCTCTACAGCCGCATTGAAAGAGAGCAGGCGAATGTATCCTGCCACCTCCACGATCAAATCCACGATGGTGTTGATCTCCTTGAGTTCGCGGGATAGCTCCTGGTTGTTGTCGGCAATTTCCTGGAAGAGGGTGCGCACCGCTTCTACCCCAGCAAAGGTGGCGGCAAAGGTGGATTTGCCCTTCTCCGAGAGGATCGAGCTAATCTCGATGATGCGGGCGTTGAGGCGAGCCAGCTCCTCAGAGCGCTGTTGGGCCCGGCGACGTTCCATGTCTAAGGCCAGGTTTTGGTTGAGGATCTCGGCTTTCTGCCGCTCCAGATCCCGGGCATACTGGAGGCTGCGGTTTTTTTCCTGCTCCAGCTCTGCCAAGATCCTTATCATCTCTTCCTGCTGCTCTTGTAGCTTACGCTGGGTGGCCAGATGCACCTGGGCCTGGGCCACCAACAACACCGGCACATCGAGAAGGCGGTAGTCCTGGGATCCCAGTTGAACCACCACGGGGTCATAGATGGTCTCTTCGGGCCGTTGGAAAGCTCGGTCGGCTGCTTGGATAACATCGCAGTCGCCGGGGAGCAAGAGAAAATCCCGGCTATGGAACTCTACCATGGAGCTGATGGGCCGCTTCAAAAACACATCCAGGCCGTAGGGCTTGCTAAGCATCCACTCCAGAATGGCGCGGCGGGTCAACATTCCCCGCACCTGTGACCGCTCGTCCAGCACGATGACTCCTGAAAGGCTGCTGTCATCTTCTAGGCGGCGCACCACGTTCTCACAAGGAGTGGACTCGCTCACCTGAAACTCCACCAAGGCCAAATCGCGCAGCTTGGTGTTGATCGATAGGGTAGGAGTGGGTGGATTTGTCAGGGTAGCCATCACAGGGATCGTCGGCACACGTTGGGTACAGATGGGTTGGATGCTAATGTGTAGAGTAACACAAAAAGTCGGCCCTAAATCGGCCTTTGATGGGGTGATTCCTGCAGAAAATCGACCACCTTCAGTTTGCCCTGGGATCCCACCTTTTGCCCATAGGATTTTGCAGAATTGTGCGGGAAGGATGGCCTGGGATCCCTTCTTTGCGGTTTGCGGGGATGGATCCCTTTGAAGCTGGATTTAGCGGGTTTCTTGATAGCGGTGGTAGATTTCCAGAATTTCGCTGCGTCCTCGGTTAAAGGCGGCCACCACTTGCGGGTCGAAATGGCTGCCGCTGTTGTCTTCTACAAACTGAAAGACCTCATTCAAAGCCCAGGCTTCTTTGTAGGGGCGACGGCTGGCCAAGGCATCGAATACATCGGCTAAGGCCACAATCCGCCCTTCTAGAGGGATCCCTTCTCCTTTGAGGCCGCGCGGATACCCACTGCCGTCGAACTTCTCGTGGTGGGTAAGGGCGATGATGGCGCTCTTTTGCATCAGCTCGGAGTCGGACTTGCTGAGAATTTCGTAGCCGATCTCAGGGTGGCGGTTCATGATCTGCCGCTCTTCTGGGGTCAGACGCCCCGGCTTTTGCAAGATGGCATCCGGGATCCCGATTTTGCCCACATCGTGCATGGGACTGGCGTAGAAGATCAGCTCTTGCTCATGGCTGGATAGGCCCAAGTGCTTGGCGATGATGCGAGAGTAGTTGCTCATCCGCTTCAGGTGAAAGGAGGTATCTTGATCCCGGTATTCTGCGGCCACAGACAGACAGAAGATGGTCTCGAAGTGGGCAGATTTGAGCTCTTCCCGCAATTGGACGTTTTGATAGGCAACCGCCGCCTGGGAGGCCAAGGCTTCTGCCACGCTAACTTCCAGCTCAGAAAAAGGTTGGCTCCACTCGGCCACTTGGTCAGGAGCTAGGGGGGTGGGGTGATCCGGCTTTAGGCGGTTCAACAGTTGTAGGGCGCCGAGGATCTTTCCTGAGGGATCCCGCATGGGCACAGTGAGCAAGGAGCGGGTGCGATAGCCGGTCTGCCGATCCACCTGTGGGTTAAAGGCATAGGGCCGGTCGGCGGGCAGGCGGTAGACATCTGGCAGATTCAGGCTCTCCCCGGTGAGCACCACATAGCCCACAATGCTGGAAGGGCTGAGGGGCAGGCGCAGATCCCGCAGCTCCTCATGGCGGTTGACCACGAAAAAGCGCAGTTCCTCCCCCTCTCGGACAAAAAGGCTGGCCCCATCACAGTGGGTCAGTTCTCGGGCTTGAGCAACAATCAACTCCAGCAGCCGCTGCAGATCCGTTTCTGAGGAGAGGGCGATCCCCACTTGAATCAGACGCTGGCTGAGGCGCAGGGCATCCGAGGCATCGAATTCGGTTGTGCTGGGGTGAAGACCGAAGGGGGTGGGCAGGCTCATAGCAGGGTTGGTCAGAAGCGTTCACAATGAGCGTTGACAATAAACAATGGCAGAGTCATGGGCGGCGAGCCATTTGCCCCCAGGGATCCTCACCGCTGTCCCGACTCAGTCCGGCTGGGTATCTGACACCTTCGGGGCGACCAGCAGCCCAAAAACACGCCAACACCACTCAAAGCAGCGATGCCTTACTTTAGCTCGAGGAGGCGAGAAACGTTGTGACCCAGGTCAAGCCCAAGGGAACCGATGAGATTTCCCTGCAGCTTGTTGTGGGCTTGGGCAATCCCGGCCCTCAATACGCCAATACTCGCCACAATTGCGGCTTTATGGTGGTGGATCGGCTGGCGCAGCGCTGGGGGATCCCGTTGGTTTTGGAGAAGCGATTCCAAGGTAGCTACGGAGAAGGGTTTGCCCTGGGAGGAAAGCGACGCTTGCTCAAGCCGGAAACCTACATGAACCGTTCCGGCCAATCGGTGCGGGCGGTGCTGGATTGGTACAAGTTAGATCTCGCCTCTGTGCTGGTGGTGTACGACGATATGGATCTGCCGCTGGGTCGTCTGCGCCTGCGGGGATCCGGTTCTGCCGGTGGGCACAACGGCATGAAGTCCATCATTCAGCACTTGGGGAGCGAAGGGTTTCCGCGGCTGCGTTTGGGGGTGGGCAAACCCAGGGGCAGCCAAGATGTGGTCGGGCATGTGTTGGGGGGATTTGCGCCTGCAGAACAAGAGGTGCTGGAGCGGGTGTTGAATACGGCGGTAGAGGCCGTGGAGTGCTGCTTGCAAGAGGGACTGAGGACAGCCATGAACCGCTTTAATCCTCTGGATCTGTCTGGGCCATCGTCCGATTTGGATGGATCCAACCCTGCACCGGGCCAAGGCGAGGCTTCCTCCTGAGGAGCAGCTTGTCCTGGATTGCCGGTTCTGAGGGGTTTTCCAGGAGAGGAAGTGGTAAGGGCTTCGTCCTGCTCATGGGAACGTCTGTGGAGACAATACTCCAGATAATTGATAATTATCTGGAGTATAAGAGTACCTACCTGGGCGTTGCCAACAGTTCCCAAGGGAGGTTAGCTTCTGTAACAGTCTTCCAGCAGAAGGGCGAAAGGAATGGGAACGGCAGCGTTCCCACCAGGGCCGGCCCGAGACAAAAAGCTGTTCATCATTTGAGGGTGAGATCTTGCTGTTGAACAACCTAGATTCAGTGTTGCTTGCTGTTGAAGCCGCTGCCCCCCTTGAACCGGAAGGGGCTGCCAATCTTTTACCCCTGATCTTGGCGGCGGTGCTGATGGCTCTGGTGGTCATCTATCTGGCCAGCCGTATTGCCGGAGAAATCGCCGTTCGCCTCGGCTTTCCGCCGGTGCTGGGAGAATTGCTGGGGGGCGTCGCGGTAGGGGCCTCCGCTCTGGGGTTGCTTGTCTTCCCAGAAGGACAAGTTTCCGGCCAAGAGCTGCACACCTTGGCTCAATCCTCAGCACTGATGCAATTTCTGCAAGCCACTGCCGGACTCGACGAGGGATCCCTGGTACAGGTGTTCTCCTCCCAAAGCCAGATCATCGACATCCTCTCCGAGATCGGGGTGATCGTCCTTTTGTTTGAAATCGGCCTCGAGTCGGATCTGGCCGAGCTGTTGCGGGTCGGCCCTCAAGCCGCAGCCGTAGCCGTCATCGGGGTCGCTGTGCCTTTCCTGGCCGGAACCCTGGGCTTGCTCTACCTGTTTCATGTGCCCGTTATCCCCGCCATATTTGCCGGCGCTGCCCTCACAGCAACCAGCATCGGCATCACCGCCCGCGTCTTGGCCGAGCTGCAAAAACTCACCTCCCCAGAAGGACAGGTGATCATCGGTGCCGCCGTCTTGGATGACGTGTTGGGCATCATCATCTTGGCCGTGGTGGCGGGCTTGGCCAAAAACGGAGAAGTCAACCTTTCCGATATTGGCATCATCATCCTCAGTGCCATCGTCTTCTTGGTCGGCTCCATTGTTTTGGGGCGCCTTCTCAGCCCCTACTTTGTTGCCCTTCTCAACAGCCTGAAGACCCGAGGTAACCCCCTTCTGCCCGCCCTTGTGCTGGCCTTTCTGCTGGCTTATGTAGGGCAAATCATTCATCTAGAAGCGATTTTGGGCGCCTTTGCCGCTGGCTTAATCTTGGCCGAAACCGAGAAACGGCAAGAGCTGGAAGAACAGATCAAGCCCATTTCCGACCTACTGGTGCCCATCTTCTTCGTCTGCGTTGGGGCCAAAACCAACCTTGCCGTACTCAACCCCACCCTCCCCGTCAACCGAGAGGGGCTGATCATTGCCGTCTTCTTGATCGGAGTTGCCATTGTGGGCAAGCTAGCAGCGGGCTTGGGGGCCTTTGGCAAGCCGGGCATCAACCGCTACGCCATCGGAGTGGGCATGATTCCCCGGGGTGAGGTGGGCCTGGTGTTTGCCGGTGTGGGGGCCGCCAGTGGGGTTCTCTCCGATGCCCTCGATGTCAGCATTATCGTCATGGTGATTGCCACCACCTTTGTCGCTCCCCTCTGGCTGCGGGGAGTGTTGATTGGGGAAGCCAACTCCCCCTCCCTCCTGGACTTGCAGGCAGAAGCGTCAGAGCAAGAGCGCAAAGGCGGCGCCGACGAGACCGCGTCATCGCTCCCAGACTCAGAACGGGTGGGCATCCCCGAGGGTTAAGTTATCTCAGCTTCCCCCTCAAACGCCCCCAGAGGGTCTGGAACAGCAGCCGCAGCGGATTGCGGCGTTGAGGCTTCACGTCAATTCTCTCCGTCGTCTCCTCTTGGGGCAAAATCGCCTGCATCGAGGGCGGATCAAACCGCTGCATGGTTGTGGAGCGTCGATCCACCACCTCCGCCTTCACGCTGCGAAAGCTTACAGACTGGAGATACTGCTGAAAATCTTCGTCCGACAACCGACGAATGCAGTACTGCATCCGCACCCGATCCCCCAACAGGATCTGATCCCCATCCTTGAGATCCCAGCTCAAACATCTCTGCCCATTCACCGAGACGCCGTTGGTGCTGCGCTTGCCCTCGATATTGCCGTCCAGCAGCCGGTAGGTATACTGGCCATCTTTTTGGGGTAGCCGCAGCAGCAGCGCGTGTTGCCGGGAAACCGCCGCCGAATGAATGACAATCGCATTGCTGGGATCCCTGCCAATCGAATAGGTGGCAGCACTGAGGGCCACAGCCCGCCGTCCTTGTTCATCATCGATCACCAACACATGCCAGATTTGGGAGGGGGAAGACTGTGCGCCGGTAGCCATGGTCTGGGGCCTTGAGGGGGAGCTGGGTTGACCGTCGAAGTTGCAGTACAGGCTCCTTTCCCGTTAGCGGGCTGGCAGCCACACCTCAGCCATTGCCCAACCCTCGGCGAACCGCTGTGGGAAGAAGCTCAACGAGGGGGAGACTCGGCAAGAGAGGGGCTTTCCCCCATAATAGTAAGGCAGAGCTTCTGCAAAAAAAGAGGATAGCTGAAACGTGAACACGACTCCAACCCCAACCCTCCTCGAAGCCCTTCCCCCGATCTACCCCGGCGTTGCCGTGCGGGTCATCAACCCCAACGACACCTACTACTGCTTTGAGGGCCAGGTACAGCGGGTTACCGACAACCATGCCGCTGTCCTCTTTGAAGGCGGCAACTGGGACAAATTAGTCACCTTCCGCCTCACAGAATTGGAAGTGGTGGACAAATCCCGCCCCTAGCCCTGCTCTCCCCTGTCCCTTTTGGCATCTCCCCATGCGCAGCCATTGGCAGGAACCTTTCCTCTGGATCCATGCCGCCGGCATCCTCCTCTTCCCCTTGTGGGTGGGGCTGACCCTGATCGGGCTGGCCACAGGGGATCCCCTCCTGCCGGTGGGGGCGGAGCAGGCTTGGGTGGCCGTGGTGGGCATTGGGCCGGTCTTTGCTATGCAGTGGCGCAAACCGTTTGACATCTTTAGCATGTGGGTGGCTTCTGTCCCCCCAGAAGAACTCACCCTCGAGCAGCGCCGCATCTTGGCCGCCTTCCTCAGCCCCGAACACAAGATCTTGACGCTGTTGGCGGCAATCCTGATGCTGGAAGTCGGTGAGCGCCTCTACGACTTTGCCCCCCTCTTTGCCCCGCTCACCCCTGGCAACGGCACCCGTCTGGCCGGCCTAGCCATAGCTGCCTTTGGATTTTGGGGATCCAACCTATTCTTGCAGATCCCCATTGCAACGATACGGGTACTCCTCCTCAGCGAGCCGGAGCTGGCCCAAATGGATCCCGTCCCCGTCGAAGAGATCGAAAGCCGCTTCTCCGTCCTCGGCAATCGCCGCAGCCCACTCCTGCAACGGCTGCTGCGCCGCATCTCCGGCCAGGATTCAGAAGGCACCTCGAAAGACCAAAAAGACAAGGTTAAAAACAGAGCGGCAGAAAACCCCCAGCCGGAATCCGAGAAGCGGGATCCCTCTGGGGAAGTTGCCATGCCGGCCCCTGAAACTCCCCCCGATCCCACCTAAGGCAAGCTTCCGCAAAAGCTGTAGCTCAATGTTAGATTGGAAGCAATCCAAGCCCTGTGAAATCCAACCATCGGCATTCCCCTGATCTTCGAGGCTACCGCACCGGCAATGGCGAGCAACTTTTCTTTCCGCTTCAAGCAATTTACCCAACGCCTCAGAGAAACCACCCAACTTCCCCAGTTTTTCACCGATCAAGCCACCAGTGAAACCCAAAACCTCGCTCGGGAGTTGGCTTTGGTTGGGGAATACGCCACTCAGCTTAGCCAAGTGGTGATGGAGGTGGACTTTCTCAACCAGCTCTACACCCGTCTTTTGAACGAGCGGGAAGTGTTGCAGCAGGAAAAAGATCACTTGGAAGCGCGGGTCTTTGAATTGCAACAGGAACGCAACGAGACGGAGCCCCAGGTGATGTATTTGCGAGAGCAGCTCAGCCAGGCCAGCTTTCAACTGGAACAAACTCAAAACCGGGAACGCAGCCTTAGCGAGCGAGAACGACAGTTGTCGGAAATTGTAGCCCAACTGGAGCGACGGCGGGCTGTACTCAACCAAGCCATCGAAAACCTCACCAATCAAGAGGCCGATTACACCGTTCGCACCAAAGAACTGGAGGCGGTCGTCCGGGAAAACGAAAAGAAAGCCAAGCAGTACCTGGAAGCTGCCAACCACTACCGCGCCTACCTGGAAGAGCTCAATGCGCAAGTGCAAGAAACGCAAGCCAAGCTGAGAAGCCTTGGTGTCGAGCCCAAGCCCGCCGACCTGCCTCGACTTGAGGATCTGGAAAAACCCACCCCCATCCCAACGCCACCCCCTGCCTACACGCCTCCTCTCCCCCAACAGCCCCCCCCATCCCAGCAGAGTGGCTATTGGTCAGATAGTCCCTTCGACGACGACCCCTGGGGATAGACCGTCCTGCCAGGATCTATAAGCCAGCTTTGCGACAAAGCTCAGTGCTCTCTGCCCGAACTGGCCTTGGGGATGCCTGGGCGCTCACGTACCCTGGAAGAAACCTGTTGCAAGGGATCCGCAGGATCTCCACTGGGGATCCCGAGCCTCGAGATTCAATATTCAATTCGATGGGTTTCCTGCCCAGCCAAACCTATGGAACCGACCCTGCCGGATTTACAGGCCCTCAGCCAATGGGATCGACAGTTCTGCCAGTTTGCTGCCCAGCAGCAGCTCCTCAAGCCCAAACAACTGGCTTTGGCCCTGAAGATCCAACGGCAGCAGCACGGCCCTCTAGCCTTGATCCTCTGGCAGTTGGGCTTTGTGGGCCTGCAACACCTGGCTCAGTTCTGGGAAAAAATGCCCGGCGGAGCCGAGCTCGAACTGCTCGAGGACAGGGCCTGCGGTGGATGAAAGGTGCCCCCTTCCCCCACTCGCTTTTCCGCCAGAAGAGAAGAAGCAAGCAGATCCCTCTTGCTACCCAACGCTGTCGCCACCAGGCAGCACCTCTTTGGGATCCTCCGGCGGCGGCAAATGCGCCAGATCCACAGGCGAAGGGGATCCCCCCAAAATTCGCACCTGGATCCCCTTGATCACGACATAGAGCACCGGCACCACCAGCAAACTGAGCATTGTCGAGACGAACATGCCGCCGATCACCGCCGTGCCCAGAGACTGACGGCTGGCGGCCCCGGCCCCGCTGGCCACTGCCAGCGGGAAAATGCCCAGGATAGTGCTCAGGGCGGTCATCAGAATGGCGCGGAAGCGCGTCTCGGCTGCTTGGGTGGCAGCTTTGAGCAGTGGGATCCCTTGGGCAACCAACTGGTTGGCAAACTCCACAATCAAGATGGAGTTTTTGCTGGCCAGCCCGATCAACATCACCAACCCGACTTGGCAGAAGACGTCGTTGGTCAAGCCCCGCAGCAGTTGCGCCAAAAGAGCCCCAAGAACCGCCAGCGGCACCGCCAACAAAATGATCAAGGGATCCACATAGCTCTCAAATTGCGCCGCCAGCACCAGGAAGACGAACACCGAGCCCAAAGCAAAGATCAGCGGCGCCTGTCCTCCCGACTCGATTTCTTCCAGCGACAGGCCCGACCACTCGAAGCCAAACCCCTGCGGCAACAACTGGGCGGCTAGAGTTTCCATAGCCCGAATCGCTTGCCCTGAGCTAAAGCCCGGCAGGGCGCTGCCCTGAATTTCCACCGAGCGGAAGAGGTTGAAGTGGTTGATGATGGCCGGGCTGGTGGTCTCCTCCACCTGAACCAGGGTGCTCAACGGCAAGAGCTGCCCCTGCCCACCCCGCACGTAGAACTGGCCGATGCTTTCCGGGTTACCTCGGAATGCTTGATCCGCCTGCACATAGACCCGGTAGTTGCGGTTGAACAGGTCGAAATCATTGACGTAGGTGCCCCCCAGCAGCGTCTGCAGCGTGCCGAAGACATCCAACAGAGGGATCCCCAACAACTGGGCCATCTCCCGATCCACCTGTACTTCTAGCTGCGGCGAATTGGCGTTGAAGGTGGGCGGGTTAATCCGCAAGCCCAAGGGGGGTTGGCCCGGCGGGGGCGGCGAGTTGCCCACAAAAAACAGGGTGTTGGCCGTCTGCTCCAAGAGGTTGAAATCGTTCACCCCCCGATCCTGAAGCTGGAAAGTAAACCCGCCCGCAACCCCCAAATTGGGAATGGCCGGCGGCAGGATCGGGATCACCAATGCGCGGCTGATCCCGCCCAAAAAAGGCCCAAATAGCCGGTTGACAATCGCTTGCGCCGATTGCTCCGGTTGCCGCCGCTCTTCCCAGGGCTTGAGGGTGGCAAAGATCAGCCCATTCCCCGGCGAGGGCCCGGTAAAGCTGAACCCCCCCACGATCACCCGATTTTCGATCTCAGGGATCCCCTCCAAAATAGCGGCGGCCTGCCGGATCACCCTGTCGGTATAGTTGAGGGAAACCCCCGGCGGCCCCTGGACAATGGTGATGAAAAAGCCCTGATCCTCATCCGGCACAAACCCCGTCGGCACAATTTGGAACAGCCAGTAGGTGAGGCCCAAACAGGCAATAAACCCCGTCACCACCAACAGCCGCAGCTTCACCACCAGCTCCAGCAGGCGGCAGTAGGCCGCTCGGATCCCTTCCACGGCGCGGTCAAACCAGCGCAGCAGCCAAAACATCTGCTCTGAGCGGGGGCGAATTAGCAGCGCCGACAAAGCCGGAGCCAAGGTAATGGCATTAAACGTGGACAGCGAAACCGACACGGCAATGGTGACGGCAAACTGCTGGTAGATGCGACCGCTGGTGCCAGGAAAGAAAGCAACAGGCACAAATAGCCCCAGCAGCACCAGCGTCGTGGCGATCACCGCCCCCAACACCTCGTTCATCCCCGCCGAGGCCCCCTGCAGAGGCCGCATGCCGCGGTCGCGGATGTAGCGGGAGATATTCTCCACCACCACAATGGTGTCGTCCACCACCAAGCCAGTGGCCAGGGTGAGGCCGAACAGAGTCAAAGTGTTGATGGAAAAGCCAAACAGGCGCACAAAGGCGAAGGTCCCCAGCAGCGCCACCGGAATTGTAACGGTGGGAATGAGGGTGACGCGCCAATCTTGCAAAAAGATGAACAGTACCAGCACCACCAGGGCAATAGCCTGCAGCAGGGTAAAAATCACCTCCTGCACCGACTCGGTAATGAACAGGGTGGCGTCGAAAGGGATCTCGTAGATCAAGCCGGGCGGAAAACTCTCCGCCAGCTGCGCCAACGTCTGCCGCACCTGCCGCGACACCTCTAGGGCGTTGGCATCCGGTTGTTGGGTGATGGCGATCCCCACCGCCTCCTGCCCCCCGATGCGGAAGAACGTATCGTAGCTTTGGGCCCCCAGCTCTACCCGGCCCACATCGGCAATGCGCACCAAGCTGCCATCGGCGTTGGCCTTGAGAACGATCTGGGCGAACTCCTCCGGCTGCGACAGCCGCCCCGTGGCCTGGACGCTGATCTGAAACTCCTGATCCGGGGGGCTGGGCTGGCCGCCAATTTGGCCGGCGGGCACCTGGATATTCTGCTGGCGCACTGCGTTTACCACATCCAGAGCTGTCAGACCATAGCTGGCCAGCCGCGTCGGATCCAGCCAGATGCGCATGGCATAGATGCGCTCCCCGAAAATGATGACATCGCTGACGCCGCGGATGCGCCGCAAAGCATCCCGCACAAACAGCTCCGCGTAGTTGCTCAAAAACAGCTCGTCGTATTCCCCCGCCTCTGAGCGCAGCGCCAACACCAGCACAAAGGCGCTGTCGCCGGCCTTTTCCACGCTGATGCCGTTTTGGATCACCTCCGCCGGCAGCCGGCCCTGGGCCCGCGCCACCCGGTTCTGCACATCCACAGCCGCCGTGTCCAGATCCCGATCCGGGCTGAAGGTAACGGTGATCTGGCTGGTGCCGTTGCTGCTGCTCACCGAGGCGATAGACCGTATACCCTCGACGCCGTTGATCTCCTGCTCCAGCACATTGGTTACCGCCGTCTCCACCGTCTCGGCGTCGGCCCCAGGATAAACAGCAGTCACCCTCACCGCTGGCGGCGCCACCTGTGGGTAGTAGTCCACCGGCAGTAGGGGAATGCTCACCGCCCCCACCAGCACGATCAGGATGGAGCAGACGCTGGCAAAAACAGGGCGGCGAATGAAAAAGTCAACAAACATAGTCCAGCGCAGTGAGGAGTGAAAGGGGATAGCTGAGTTGGGAAACCGCCGGAGAGAGGACCTAGGGCGGGGATCCAGGAGGTCTCCCTCCCCCTTGTGGCTGCATCCTCTGCTGAAAAAGCACCTCATCGACAATCGGGGCGCCATCGCGGATTTTCTGCAGGCCGCTCAGCACAATTGGCTCATTGGCCTCCAAACCCTCCAGCACCTCATAGCTGTTTCCGTAGATGGATCCCAGCTGCACCGGCCTTTGCACCGCCACCGCCCCCGGGGGCATGCCCTCTGCTGGCGGCTCCGTTGTCTGCACCGTGTAGACAAAGGTTTGCGCCCCCAAGCGGGCCACCGCCGTCACCGGCACCAGCAAGGCCGGCCGCTCCTCCCAGATGACCCGAGTCCGCACAAACTGGGCCGAGCGCAACTGGCCGGCAGGGTTCTCCAGAAGAGCCTTGGCCAGCACCGATTGCGTGGCGGCGTTGGCTTCGGGAGCAATGAAAGAGATTTGGCTGCTGCCGATCACCTCGCCGCGGCTATCCAGGATCTGCACCGGCGTGCCAATGCGCAGCTGGGGGGCCCGCTGCAACGGGATGTTGAGGTTGAGCTCCAGCGCCTGGGTTTGGGTCAAGGTGGTCAAAACCGTCTGAGGCGTCACGTAGTCCCCTTGCCGCACCAAAACATCCCCCACAATGCCGGCAAAGGGAGCTGTAACCTGGAAAAACTGCAGTTGCACCTGTTGCCGCTCCGCCTCGGCCTGGGCTCGCTGCACCTCCCGCTCTGCCCGCAAGATCGCGGCCTCCTGAGCGCGGATCTGCTCCTGTTGCGCCGCCAAAGCCGCCTCCGCCTGGCGCAGGTCGCGGCTGGATTGATCCGCTTGCGCCTGGCTGATGGCCCCCTCGGCCAAGAGGCGCAGGTTGCGCTCGTGCTGCTCCCGGGCAAACTCCGCCGCTGCCTCCAGCCGCATCCGATCCGCCCGCAACTGGCTGAGCAGAGCACGGCCGCTCTCCAGGTTGGCTTGGGCTGCGGCAATCCCCGCCGTTTGGCCGGCCACCGCCGCCTGTTGCTGCCGGCTGTCGATCTCAAAGAGAGGGGCTCCGGCAGCCACCTGGGATCCCAGCTGCACGAACACCTGGGTCACCTGTCCACTGACCTGAGGGCGGATACTGGCCACCTGCTGGGATCCGAGGCTGGCCATGAACTCTGAGGTCTCTTCGATTTGCTGTTCCTCTACCCTGCCGACGGCCACTGGTGTGGGTTGGCCTTCTCCGCCCCCTTCACCCCCCATGCTGCGAGGTGGCCCGCCGGGCCGGCAAGCAGCTACCAAGAGAGAAAGGCACAACAGCGGCAGAGCTGTTCGCAGTTGCATCGTGAACCTGCCTCCCTAACGGCTATCCCAACAGAGGGATCCCACCTCTGCATTGACTCAATCAACCAGGGTACTGAGACTGTGCCCTGCTGCGCCTGTGCAAAAGCGCTGGCCATCCTTCCCAATCCAGAGCTAGGGTGGATGCGTGACATCCTCCCGGCGCTCGTCCTGTGGATAGAGCGCGGGCCACCCTTCCCGTCAGCAGGACGGAGTCCTTACCTCGCGGTCGGGCATTCCTGCCCCACG
>NZ_JANSIL010000150.1:0-17947 GCF_047462015.1 Synechococcus sp. R5-13
AAAACCAACTTCATCCTCTTTCCTCTATAAATTATTCTCTCTATCCTAACATAAGATCAACACGACCTAAGAAGGAGGAGTCGATGGCCAGCCTTAACTTTCCAACCCTGCGTATAGGCGATCCCATTCAAGAGGGCAGTTTCCAGGTTTTCCCTCTCTTTTCTCAGGGGGAGCAGGAAGTTGCCTATCGCCTTCCAGATCTGCAAACCAAGGAAGCAACCATCACCGAGGTGAGCGAGGCCGGAGCAGTACCTCACCTGGTTGTGGAAAACCACAGTGAGTTCCTATTGCTGCTGGGAGTACCGAGCAGAGTCCCAGCGGGGCGACCAAGGCTCAGCTCTGTTCCATGACGGGAAGGTGGTTTATCTCTCGGCAGTCTCTCGGCGGTAGTACCGAACTCCTCGCCTAAACCCGTTCCTCCTGCAGGGGATCCCTAGAAATTGGAAAAAGAAAGAAATTGGAAAGAAAAAACATCCTGAGTTAGCTCGGTCACCGCCTGTTTGGCTTCCTGGCGGCCTCGGCAATACCGCTCTAACCGCTCGCTAACGGAGATGGGATCCCCGACGGTCACGTGAACCCCCCGCCAGCCTAGGCGAGGGCGGGCTGGGTAGGATTCCCCTCGAAGGCGGGCCAGCACATCAAATAGAATGAGGGCAGTTTCTGCCAGCCGCTCAAAAGAGGGTTTGCTCAGCAAATACTCTTCCTGGACGGCTACACAGCTTTCCACCAAGCGCATGTGCTGCAGGTAGAGCGTTGCCTGGTGGGCTTTCCAGTCGAGCAACCCCCGCTGCAGGGGAGACAGGGATCCAGGATGCCGCAATTCTTCTCGGTAAATCTGGATCCAGGCGACTTCTTCAATGCGGCGGCAGCGGCTGTTCCAATCCCCCTGGGGAGATAGGCCAAAGTAGGTCTCTGCGGTTTCCAGGGCTCTGTGGAGCAGCCGCTCCAGGCGAGCGTTAAAGTGGCCAGGGGCTAGCCTCTGCTCTATCCGTGGTTCTTCTTCATCTCTCCCAGAGATGAAGGGAGGTAGGTCGTAGAAAGCTTCCAGTTGTCCCAGGAGATGCTGGGCTAGGCGGCAGATCCGCTGGGTGTAGCGAAGGTTGGGGCTCCTGGAGGATCTTGGCTCTGGCTTCGGAGGCGTCAACCCACTCAGGTGCTCAAGGCGCGCCAGCAGGCGCTCCAGCTTCGTCCAGGAGGGATCCGTGTAGTAGTACCGAATGCCAATGGGCAGCAAAATGACGGTCTCTGAGCGACCAGCTTTGGCCAGGTCCTCGGCGCACCAAAAGCACAGCTGAGCCATTCCCGGTTCCAGGGGATTGATCCGTTCGCTGTGGCCGTTGGTGGCTCCTTCTGGGGCGATTGCAAAGGGAAATTGCCCATCCAGGAGCAGTTGCCGGGCCGCCTTTAGCGCCACCCGATCCACCCTCCGACCGCGGCGTATAGGGATCCCGCCCAGGCGAGACAACAGCCACCCCAGCCATTCCCCTCCCCAGAGGGGCATGCCCCGGTCGTAGAGAAAATGGGCGTGAAGGGGTTCTCGAAGGCGGATCCCTTGTCGACGGGCGGCTTCGGGCACCAGGCGAGATAGAACGTACAGGCCCACCAGCGGGTCATCCACCTCCACATGTCGGAAAGCCAGGACTAGGCGAATTTGACCCTCCTGGAACTGGTGGTAGAGCCGCGCCAAGATCTCCGCCCCTGTGGCCTCGATTTTGGCAATGCCGGAAGGAAGCCAGCGCCGCACCCTCACCCGCAAGAGCAGGGGCAGGATCCCGTGGACGAGCCGTAGCACCCAGGCGCTATAGGCGGGCGGAATAAAGTCGAGGGGAGGACGGGCAAAATGGGGCGGTGGTGACAAGAGCAAGATTTGTTCCCAAGGTAGCTCAAGAGAAGAAGTGTAGTTAAACGCAAATCAGATTCATATCCCATCGCTCAGATTATTCATCAAGTCGCTACAGAGATCACTGGATATGCAGCCATTCTCAATCAATAATCAATATCAACAATATCAATGATTGAGATCCTTCCCCTGAGACCCCACGCCGTCGGCGCAACCGCTCTCTACTCTCCTCAAGCCCCCGACCCCTCTCTCACAAGGGGAGATGAGAGTTGGGAATCGTGGCCATGTCGTGCCCTTTACATTGCTTTCTTTGTCTTCCGTTGCAGTGAAGACGCTCTCTTCTCTCTACTTTCGTCTCTTAACTCAAGGTGGCTACAGGCTGGGCCTCTGCCAAGAGCGCCTGAGTTTGCAGGTCGGTGATGGTGACCAACAAGCGCCGCGAGCTATCAATGGCAAATTCGACGCGAAGGCGATCCTCTCCCACGCGGCCAGGGGGCTGCAAACGGGCCAGACAAACCGGTAAGGACTCCGTCTCGCTGAGGCGAATGGGCAGGGATCCAAGAGGAGCTAGGGATCGGAAGTCGGTTTGCCGGGTGAGTTGACGGCTGCTCATGCGCCCCAGCTCGTCGTAAACCACTTCCGACTGGACTACCTGGGCCACTTCTCCCACCTCTAGGCGAATCTCCGTTTGTCCGTCGTTGGCCACTTGCAGGATCAAGGGCTCAGCCCGTCGGCAGGGATAGGGGCTGCCCTGCTCGAAGAGGGGGTAGTAGATGTAGCTTTTCTGCAAGGGATCCCAGAGGCGGAGGGCATAGCTGTGGTGCAGGCGATCCTCCAGCTTCACCTGGCGGCCCACCTGCAGGGCGCCCAGGGCCACAGCATCGAAGGGGCGTTCGCAGCGCACTTTCTTTTTGCCGAAGTAGGAGCGCAGCAGCTCTTGAACTGCTGGCAGTTGGGAGCTGCCTCCTACCAAGAGCACCTGCTCAATTTGGTTCTTGCCCAATCCCCTCGCCTGGGCGGTGAGGAGAACGTCGTCTAGGCACTGGCGGATTTGATCCAAAAGCTGACGAGCTTCCAGGATCTCTTCCAGCTCCTGCCGGCTTAACTTCAACTCATGGGCAGTGAGGGCTTCGTCGTCAAACCAACTGCCCACCGCTTCCATCTGAGTGGAAAGGGCGATCTTGAGCTGTTCCGCCTGCTCCAGGAGGTTGAGCCAGCCCAGAGCTCCAATTTGCTGTCGGCTTAGCCCCAGTTGCTGCAGTAGGTAGTCGGCAATCCAAATGTCGATGTCCACCCCGCCCACATAGGCATCGGCCTTGGCGATCACCTCCGCTTTGAGGACAGGGCTACCCGCTTGGGGAGCGAGGGTGCGCACCAAGCTGAGATCCAAGGTACCGCCGCCGAAATCCACCACCAGCACTAGGGATCCCGGCTGGCCAACCGCATAGCCCAGGGCTGCTGCCGTGGCTTCATCGACAATTTGAACGGGATCCCAGCCACAGGCACTGGCCACTCCCCGCAGCCAATTGAGGTAGCGCTCAAAAGAGCCGACAGGGGCGGTGAACACCAGCTGTTGCGGCTGCAGGTGTTCTTTCGGGACAGCTTCCATCACCGTCTGCAAAAAAGCTTGGGCCACCCTCTCGGCGTCGTAGCGCTCTCCATCTAGAACTCGCGGCGGAGGGACAAACTCCGCCACCAAGTCCCGCTTAAACCCCTGAAACAGCCGTTGCGGATCCACTGCCCCCCACCGACCGGCGCGCACGGTTTCCCCCACCAGGAGCTGGCCTTTTCCCTTCACGTAGACCAAGCTGGGAATAGCCGAGTGGTCTGGGCGAGAGAGGCCGGGAAGAGTGAGGAGACGGGGCACTGCTTGGGCGGGATCCCAAACTGCCACCACCGTGTTGCTGGTGCCAAAATCAATGGCTAGGGTCGCTTTGGGGGCAGGTGCCATCAGCTCAATCCTCCAGGCAGGGAACGGCTGACTTTGGCTGGGCAGAGGATGTGGTCACCGCGGCGGTAGCCGACAAAGCGAATGTAAACGGGATCCCCCTTTTGAATATCCAGCTGATCCGGTTGATGCAGTTGCGGATCAAAGGGGACGGACTCCAGGGGGTTGCCGATGGGCTCATACCCCCAGCGCTGCAGCAGAGCGTCTAAGGAGCGAAACAGAGCTGTCACGTTTTGGGCCGGCCAATCGGGCTTGCGCTGGGCAATCTGGCGGACAGTGGGGTAGCTGGTCAGCAGCGGCTGCAGCAGAGAGAAGAGGACTTCTGATGAATCGGTGGCTCCCATTTTGTCATTCCCGTTGAGGCGCAGCAGGGATCCCAAGTCCCACTGCAGGGCGGCAGCCAGCTTTTGGAGCTGCTCCAGGCGCAGGGATCCCCACTTCCCCTGGCGCACCTGATCAAGGGCGCGGCGGCTGATCCCGGCCTGGGCCTGTAAAGCCCGCCAAGAAGACAGGCCAACAACCCGCATGCGTTCCTGCAGCCAACTATCCAGCGGTCTCTCGGCCATTGGGTTTTGCCAGGGATCCCTACGATCATGCCCCAACTTGGGTCTAGCTCAGGGATCGGCAAGGCGCAGGGAACGGGCTATAGCTTCCACATCTCGGTCATAGCGCTCGCGCCGGCTGGCCGGGTACACGAACTCAAAGCCAGCCTGCAGGGAAGGACGGACGATTTTTTTGAGATAGAAAATCCGCTGGCCAAAGTCCTCGTAGCCGGAGACCACGAAGAAATCCCGGCCAACGGTTTGGTAAGTAACCTGGCGCTGGTTTTCCCGGCTGCGGCGAAGTTCTTCCTGCAGGGCGCTGGCGGGCGTTGCTTGAAAAATGTTGTACCCACCCCAAACGCGCAGCTCAGCCCCGTCTTGACCGAGAAACACTTGGCCATCGCCGTTATCCGATTCCCCTTGCGGAATGAAGTCTGCCGGGTAGTCGATGCGGTAGCCAAAGCGGGCGTTGAGATAGGGCCGGAAACCGGCTTGGGCAACGGGAAGGGCGGGGGCGGGAGCAATGACGGGGATCCCCGCTCCTAGGATCAGTCCGGCAAGCAGACAAGCTAGGCGAGCAGCAGACTTCATGGTTTTGATTGCTCTAATCTGTAGCTATCCTAAGCTCTCTCACCTCCAGCCCCTCTCCTAGGGGGACAGAATTTGGTTTGTCCAAGCTCTTTCCCAAAAGACAAAGGGAATAGGAATCCAAGTTTCACTGCCGTTGAGAATGGGTCGGTTGCGCCGCTTGTATCTGGGTGCCACTTGAAATAGTAGGTATAGCATCTTTTTCGAGAGTTTGAAATAAAATACCGATTTTTGGGCCACTATTTTGTTTTGTCGACCAAGTTTAAGTTTGCCGATCAACATCAGGGTTTTGGCCGGAGCGCAGCCGTTCGATTTCTTCTCTTGCCCGCTGGATAGCGCTGCAATTGTCTACCGCTGCCCAGGTAGAGGCCAGAAACAGCCCAGGGAGAGAAACCTCTCCTTCTTCGTCGCTAAACAACACGCCGATGAAGAGACACCACCCCAGAAAGATCATCAGAGCTTTCCACCGCCGCGTGTAAATGTAGGCTGCAAAAGCAAGCAGAATGGACAAAAAGATCGCCACCCCCTGAGACTTTTGAGAAAGGGCATAGGTACGACGAATTTCTGCATCCGCTCTTTTTTGATCTTCTTGCCGCAGCAACTCTTGTAGATGTTCGTCCATAGGCCACCCAAACCTGACGGCCTTATCTTAAAAATCCTGGGAAGACCCTTGTTCAAAACAACTTTTCGGGATCCCACGGCAGAAGAAGAGAGGCGAGACTGGTCATCGCCCCTTCCTTCTGTAGAATGGGAAAGCCTCTCTCTAGTTGCAGGCTACAAGGCCCGGACGGACTCTGCCATGACCTCAGCTTCTTTTGCTTTTTCCCCTCGTGTTTTGGATCCCCTTGACCCGCAGGTGCGTCCGGATCCCCAGGGGCGGTTTGGGCCGTTTGGGGGTCGGTTTGTGCCGGAAACCCTGATGAGCGCCCTAACGGAGCTGGAGGAAGCCTTTGAGCATCACTGGCGGGATCCCGATTTTCGCGCTGAGTTTCACAGCCTGCTGCGGGATTTTGTCGGGCGGCCCAGCCCCCTCTACTTTGCCCAGCGGCTAACCGAATACTACGGCGGCCCGCAGATCTACCTGAAGCGGGAAGATCTCAACCACACCGGCGCCCACAAAATTAACAACGCCCTTGGCCAAGTGCTGCTGGCGGTGCGCATGGGCAAGCGACGGGTGATCGCCGAGACCGGCGCCGGGCAACATGGGGTGGCCACGGCAACCGTGTGTGCTCGTTTTGGGCTGGAATGCGTTATCTACATGGGGGCACTGGATATGGAGCGGCAGGCCCCCAACGTGCAGCGAATGCGCCTGCTGGGTGCTGAGGTGCGGGGGGTGGAGGCGGGCACGCGTACCCTCAAAGATGCTCTGTCGGAGGCGATCCGCGACTGGGTGACGAATGTGGAGACCACCCACTATGTGATCGGTACGGTGGCAGGGCCCCACCCTTACCCGAAGCTGGTGCGGGCCTTTCACGATGTCATCGGCCAGGAGACGCGGCAGCAATGCCAGGAGAAGTGGGGAGGGCTGCCGGATGTGCTGCTAGCCTGTGTGGGAGGCGGATCCAATGCCCTGGGCCTGTTTAACGAGTTTGTCCGGGATCCAGGGGTGCGACTGATCGGCATCGAAGCCGCCGGAGAAGGGCTGCACACGCCCCGCCACGCCGCTACCCTCAACCGCGGTCGCATCGGGGTCTTGCACGGGGCGATGAGCTACCTGCTGCAGGATGAAGAAGGTCAGGTGCAGGAGGCCCACTCCATCAGCGCTGGCTTGGATTATCCTGGCGTGGGGCCAGAGCACAGCTACCTAAAAGAAATCGGGCGGGCCGAGTACTACGCGGTTACTGACGACGAAGCGGTGGAAGCGCTGCTGCTGCTGTCGCGCCTGGAGGGGATCATCCCCGCGCTGGAGACGGCCCATGCGCTGGCCTACCTGAAAACTTTGGCCCCACAGCTCGGATCCCAGCAACGGGTAGTGGTCAACTGTTCTGGGCGCGGCGACAAGGATCTAAACACCGTTTTCAAGTATTTGCAGCAGAGAGGGCGTAGCTTTTAGAGTACGGTTGTTGTGACCACCAACGGGATTCTCTTGGGTGTTCACCTGCCGAGTTCACTTCACGGTTCGATTGCTGGGTCTTCAAGGACTCCGTCCCGCTAACGCGATCGGCCTGCTCCTGGCTGCGGGGCTGGGCTTGTGGACGGGATCCCTGCCGCAGCCTTCTGAGACAACTGCCCCTGTTCCTCCGCCGGAGTCCATGGGTGCCTCGCACCGCTTACGGGATCGCACTGGCGGGACGGAGTCCGATTCAGAAGGGATCCCCTCTCCCAGCCGGCGACAACCTCTCCCTGACACCCTGCCGGCGCTGGCGCGTCAGGCCATTGCCTACTACTTCGCCACCGGCCAGGTGCTGCCACCTCCAGAGGAGATCCCGCCCCACTGGCGGCGCTCTGCGGGGGTTTTTGTAACGGTGAGTACAGAGGGTCGGCCCCGTGGCTGCTGGGGCAGCTTGGATCCCAGCGGCGAGGACCTGGTCAGGGCCACCATCCGGGCGGCGGTGGGGGCAGTCACCCGCGATTGGCGCTACGTACCTCTGCAACCCGGGGAGCTGGAGTCGGCCTCCATTCAGGTAGCCATTGTGCGGCGGGTGGTGCCCATTGCGTCGGCGGGACGGAGTCCTTTTGCCGCTGTGGAGCAGGTGGATCCCACCCGCATGGGCCTATTTGTCCGCTCTGGAACCCGGGGAGCGGTGTTGCTGCCGGGAGAGGCTTTGACGACAGAATGGCAGCTTGCTACCGCTAAGAGGTTGGCCGGGATCCCTGTCGACCAGCCGGTGGAGCTGTTTCGCGTGGAGGCAGAGCTGTTGCATGAGTTTTGAGGAGGGGGCAGATCTCAACGCTTCGCACTGTTGTCGTGAGTGGCTGGCAGCCGTGCTGGGCAACACTCACGTGCGCTGGGGTTGGTTTGTGGAGGAGACCCTGGTGAAGGTGGAGCGGTTTCCTGCTCACCAGCCCTTGTCCTGGCCGCAGCAGACAGAGCTGTGGCTGGCTCCTGTGGGCTCTGCCCCCCTGCCGCCAGCATCGCCCTGGGTGCATCAGTTGGAGCTGTCGCAGGTGCCGCTGCGGGATCCCTACCCGGGGCTGGGGCTGGATCGGGCTTTGGCCCTGTGGGCTGCTGGGATCCACTACGGCTGGCCCTGTTTGGTCATCGACGCGGGTACTGCCCTGACCCTCACAGGAGCTGACTCTGAAGGATCCCTGGTGGGAGGGGCCATCTTGCCCGGCCTAGGGCTGCAGGCGCAAGCGTTGGCCGACTACACTGCTCGGCTGCCCAAAATCCACTGGGATCCCTGCTCTCCCTTACCCCCCCGCTGGGCCACTGACACCGTGGCTGCCATCCGCAGCGGCATCCTCCACACCCTCTTGGCTGGCTTGCGCGAGTTCATTGCCGACTGGCGTCGCCGCTTTCCCCAAGGCCCCCTGCTGCTGACCGGCGGGGATGGGAAGTGGCTCCACCCTCACTTGGGCCCGCTTGACCCAGAGCTGCGCTGGGATCCCCACCTGGTGTTGCGGGGAATTGCCGGCTGCCGCCAGCTGCACCGCACTGCCCGCCACTCCCCTAGTGCAGAATAGAAAACAGTCTCTCCCAGCCGCCTGCGAGTAACGGCTTCTTGCTTGGGGATCCCATGGCCAACGGCAACTCCTTCGGTGTCCTGTTTTGCGTGACCACCTATGGCGAGTCCCACGGGGGGGCGGTGGGGGTGGTGGTGGATGGCTGCCCGCCGCGGCTGCCCTTGAGCGAGGCCGACATTCAGGCAGAGCTGGATCGGCGGCGTCCTGGCCAGAGCCCCATCACGACGCCCCGCCAGGAAGCGGATCGCTGCCAGATCCTCTCCGGGGTTTTTCAGGGCTTTACGCTGGGCACCCCCATCCACATCCTGGTGCGCAACCAGGATGCCCGCCCCCAGGACTACCAGGAGATGGCCACCACCTTCCGCCCTTCCCATGCCGATGCCACCTACCAGGCCAAGTACGGCATCCGCAACTGGCAGGGGGGCGGACGGGCCTCAGCGCGAGAAACCATTGGCCGGGTGGCTGCCGGGGCCATTGCCAAGAAGATCCTGCGCCTGGCGGCAGGGGTGGAGATCTTGGCCTACGTGCAGCGGGTAAAAGACGTGGAAGCCCAGGTGGATCCCGCTTCGGTGACGGCAGAGCAGGTGGAAGCCAACATTGTCCGTTGCCCCGATCCAGAAGCGGCAGCAGCGATGATCCAAAAAATCGAAGAGGCGGCGCGGGAAGGGGATTCGCTGGGGGGAGTGGTGGAGTGTGTAGCCCGCCGGGTGCCGCGCGGGCTGGGATCCCCGGTGTTCGACAAGCTGGAGGCCGATTTGGCCAAGGCGGTGATGTCCCTGCCGGCCAGCAAAGGGTTTGAGATCGGCTCTGGGTTTGCCGGCACCTACCTGACGGGTAAGCAGCACAACGACGAGTTTTACATGACCCCCGGCGGCTGGCGCACCCGCAGCAACCGCTCCGGCGGCATCCAGGGGGGCATCAGCAACGGCGAAGACATCGTCCTGCGGGTAGCCTTTAAGCCCACTGCCACCATTCGCCAGCCTCAAAACACCGTCACCCTCAATGGGCGAGAGACGGTTTTGGCGGCGCGGGGACGCCACGATCCCTGTGTCTTGCCGCGGGCAGTGCCGATGGTGGAGGCGATGGTGGCCCTGGTCCTCTGCGACCATCTGCTGCGCCACCACGCCCAGTGCGGATCCCTGGTCTTGCCGGAGGTGCCCCTCCCTGTCGCCGCTGCTCCCCAGGCCTAGGAGTCCCCGGATATGGCCAAGGCCAAAACCGTCTGGGAGTGCAGCCAGTGCGGCGAGCGCTATGCCAAGTTTTTGGGCCGCTGCGACCATTGCGGCGCCTGGAACACCCTGACGGAAGTGGTCGTCGCCCCAGCGGCCAAGTCCCCACGGGCCCAAGCCCTCGCTCCTAGGTCCAACCGCGCCAATGGGATCCCTCGGTCGGCCCTCCCCCTCTCCCAGGTCTCCTCAGATCGCCACCCTCGCCTCTCCTCCGGCTATGGCGAGTTTGACCGGGTGTTGGGAGGTGGCATTGTGCCGGGATCCCTGGTGTTGATTGGCGGGGATCCGGGCATTGGCAAGAGCACCCTGCTGCTGCAGAGCGCTGCCCACCTGGCGAAGAGCGGAGCCATCTTGTACGTGTCGGGGGAGGAATCGGCTCAACAGATCAAGCTGCGCGCCGAACGGCTAGGGGTAGAAAGCGAGCAGCTCTACCTGTTGGCAGAAACCGATCTGGAGGCCATTGTGGCGGAGATTCAAGCTCTGCAACCGCGGGTGGCGGTGATCGACAGCATCCAAGCCATCTTCTGGGGGCAGCTCACCTCAGCACCGGGATCCGTTTCCCAGGTGCGGGAATGCACCGGCCTGTTAATGCGGCTGGCCAAAAAACTGGGGGTGGCTCTGCTAATTGTAGGCCATGTTACCAAAGACGGATCCCTGGCCGGGCCGAAGGTGCTGGAGCATTTGGTGGACACGGTCTTGTACTTTGAGGGGGATCGCTTCCAAAGCCACCGCCTATTGCGCGCCGTCAAAAACCGCTTTGGGGCAGCCCAGGAAATGGGTGTTTTTGAGATGACCGCCTCTGGCTTGGTGGAGGTGGAGAACCCCTCGCAGCTTTTCTTGAGCAGCCGGGATCAGGCCATGCCCGGAACGGCCACCATCGTCGCCTGTGAGGGCACCCGTCCTCTGGTGGTGGAAGTGCAGGCCCTAGTCAGCCCCACCAGCTACAGCTCCCCCCGCCGCACCTCCACCGGCATTGAAATCAACCGCTTTTTGCAGATCTTGGCTGTGCTGGAAAAACGGGTGGGGATCCCGCTTTCCAAATACGATGCCTACATCGCCTCTGCCGGCGGTATTCAGGTGGCCGAGCCGGCTGCCGACTTGGGGGTAGCAGTGGCCGTGGCCGCCAGCTTCCGGGATCGCCAAGTGGATCCTTTTACAGTCCTGATTGGCGAGGTGGGACTGGGGGGGCAGGTGCGCCCGGTGGCCCAATTGGAGCAGCGCTTGAAAGAAGCCAGCAAGCTGGGGTTTCGCCATGCCATCATTCCCAACAGTCCTGTTTTGTCAGATTATGGATTGCGCTTGAGCCGGGTGCAGCGGGTGCTGGAGGCTCTGCTCGTGGCTCTGCCCGGTTCCCAGAGCCCAGAATGAGGGCAGTTGCCCAAGAAAATCCCCTTGCACTTCATCCCGTCGCCGGGTTTTGCTGCGCCCTATCTCCAGAGGCTACGCCTGCTGCAGGAACATCGTCGGCTGCTCTGGTGGTGCCTTCATCACTTTCCCGAAGACTTTTGTTACTCTCAAAAAAGGTTACGCCTGCTGCGCGAACAGCTCAGTAGCATGAGTCAAACCCCAGCCCTCAGTTAGCGGCACCAGCAAGGGATCCCGGTGAGCATGGTTTCCGCACCCTCCAGCCCAGTCCAGCCCTCGATGCCAGAGACGGCATTTCCTCCGCCACCGGATAAAGGCTACACCCGCTGCGCGAACAGCGACCTGGTCATCGAGGATGATGAGCCCGCGGACAGCATTCTCTCCAAAAAGCTGCAGCGCCTGCTCACCAGCGCTCTCTACGCCTCCTTCCAGCCCAAGGCCAAAGACACCGGGGAACCGATCCCCTTTTTGGCCACGGCCAATGTCGGTCTGTTCTATGCCCTCAAACTGCCCCCCCTGATGCCCGATGTGACGCTCAGCCTGGAGGTGGCTCCCCCCGCCAGCTTTGAGCGCAAGGAAGATCGCACCTACCTGGTCTGGGAGATGGGTAAGCCGCCGGATGTGGTCATTGAGATTGTCTCCAAGCGCAAAGGGGAAGAGCTGGGCCGCAAACGCAAAGACTATGCCCGCGCCGGCGTCAGCTACTACGCGGTCTACGATCGCACAGCGGGCGTAGCCTCTCCCTTGCGGCAACTAAGGGAACTGCAGGGATCCCCTCTGGCCCTTTTTCAGCGGCGGGGGGGTGAGTTTGTCCCCTTCGCGTCCACATGGCTGGAGGACAAAGGACTCCGTCCCGCTAACGCGAAAGGACTCCGTCCCGCTAACGCGATCGGGCTGGGCTTGACCCTCTGGCAGCGATCCTTTGAGGTCGTGAATACCGAATGGCTACGCTGGTGTGATCGGGAGGGGCAGGTTTTGCCCACCGGCGAAGAAAAGGCTGCTCTGGAACAACAGCGCGCTGAGGCAGAACGCCAACGGGCCGAAGCCCTTTTGGAGCTGCTGCGTTCCCACGGCAAAGGACTCCGTCCCGCTAACGCGAAAGGACTCCGTCCCGCTAACGCGATCGCGCCGCCGGCAGCCTGAAAAATCCCGTCCCTAACGGGGCTTCCATTGTCCATTGCCTATCCACCGCCATGTCTACCCTCCCCAGCAGCAGCGAAGCCGCCCAACGGGCCGCCCGCCTGGAAAAAGCCCAACACCTGCGGGAACAAGGGATCCCGCCCTATGCCTATTCTTTTCCTGTTACCCATCTGGCTGCCGAGCTGCAGGAGCAATTTGCCGACCTAGAGCCCGGCGGCGAGCGGGAGGATGTGCAGGTGGCGGTGGCCGGGCGGATCCGGGCGCGGCGGGTCATGGGCAAGCTGGCTTTCTTTACCCTTCAGGATCGCTCTGGCACCATTCAGCTTTATCTAGACAAGAAACGGCTGACGGAGCAGATGGGGGAGCTGGCCTTCAAGAACCTGGACAAGCTCCTCGACGTTGGCGATTGGCTGGGGGCCAAGGGCTGCCTCAAGCGTACCGAAAAAGGGGAATTGTCGGTGCGGGTGGACGAGTACCAGGTGCTAACCAAGGCGCTGTTGCCGCTGCCGGACAAGTGGCACGGCCTGCGGGATGTGGAGAAACGCTACCGCCAGCGCTACGTCGATCTCATCGTCAACCCTGAGGTCAAGCAGACCTTGCTCGACCGCGCCCAGATCATCCGCTCCCTGCGGCAGACTCTGGAAGAGCGAGGTTTTGTGGAAATTGAGACGCCAGTGTTGCAGGTGATCCCCGGCGGGGCGGAGGCGCGGCCCTTCATCACCCACCACAACGCCCTGGATCTGGATCTCTACTTGCGCATTGCCACCGAGCTGCACCTGAAGCGGCTGGTGGTGGGCGGGATCGAGCGAGTCTATGAAATTGGGCGGGTCTTTCGCAACGAAGGCATCTCCACCCGCCACAACCCGGAGTTCACCTCTCTAGAGGCCTATCAAGCCTTCGCCGACTACCACACCATGATGGAGCTGACGGAAACCCTGGTCTGCAACGCCGCCCTGGCGGTGCGGGGATCCCTGCAGCTCACCTACCAAGGGGAAGCCATCGACCTCACCCCTCCCTGGCGACGGGTGACGATGCAGGAGCTGGTGGAGGAGGCCACTGGCATTTTCATCGATGTGGAAAAGGGATGCCCTGAAGAGCTCTTGCCGGCCTTGGCCGCCCAAGGGATCCCCAATCTCTCACCCCAGGACTCCCCCGGCCAGTTGCTGGTCAAAGCCTTTGAGCACTGCTGCGAGAGCCGCCTGCGCCAGCCCACCTTTGTTCTGGACTACCCCCTGGATGTGTGTCCCCTCACCAAGCCCCACCGCAGCAAACCGGGGTTGGCCGAGCGCTTCGAGCTGTTCATCGTTGGGCGGGAGACGGCCAACGCCTACTCCGAGCTCACCGATCCGGTGGATCAGCGGCAGCGGCTGGAGGCCCAGGCAGCCCTGAAGGCAGCCGGAGATGAGGAGGCCCATTTTCTGGATGAAGACTTCCTCACGGCCTTGGAATATGGCCTGCCCCCCACCGGCGGCCTGGGCGTGGGGATCGACCGCTTGGTGATGCTGCTGTGCGACGCTCCCAGCATTCGCGATGTCATTGCCTTTCCGCTGCTGCGGCCCGAGACGGGAGAAGTGGCGGAGGAGGCTTGAGCCGATCCCTCTAACTGTCCATTCAAATCCCATCGATTTCTAAGAGAGGTTGGAGGTGGCTGCGGCAACGGCGCGGAGCCTTTGGGAAGTGTCTCAACCTATTTTGAAATAACTAGCGATAACGTCTTCCAAAAGCCGACCTTCGTACCCTTGCATCTGGAGGGCAGCCTGGAAATCCTGGCAGGCTCTCTGCCAATCCCCAAGGGCAGTCCGGGCCAGGGCGCGGTTGAGGTGGGCCTTGAGGTGGCAGGGATCCCTATCGCTCGCGTCAGCAGTGCAGAGTGTTATGGCTTGGTCGTAGTCGCGGATGGCCGCCGAAAAATCCCCCTGTTGGGCATAGGCCCAGCCGCGGTTGTTCAAAACCCAGACCCGCTCCTGGGGATCCAGCTCCAGTTGCAGCAGTCGGGTGTAGTCTTCTATCGCTTTGTCCGTCTGTCCCTCGCCATCCCACAGGAGAGCTCGGTGGAGCAAAGCAGAGTGCTCCTGGGGGTTCAAGGCCAGGGCCTGCGTGTAGTCGGCAATGGCCAGCTCAGGGCAATTGGCCTGCCGGTGTAGATCCCCCCGTTGACGGTAGGCCAGGGCAGCATCGGCCACCCCCCAGTTCTGGTCGAGGCTCAGAGCTTGGTTGAGATCCGCCAATGCCGCCTCTTGATCCCCCAAAGCCAGATGCACCCTTGCCCGCAAAGCAAAAGCCTGAGAAGCCTGCGGTTGCTGCTGGATCAGCGCCGTGAAATCGGCCAACGCCCCAGCCAGATCCCCCCTCTCTTGGCGACACAAGCCCCGATACAACAGGGCTTCGGTGACCAGCACTTCTGGATCCCCTGGGCTGGCCAGCTCCAAGACCCGATCCCAATCGGCTATTGCCCCCTCCAGGTTGTGGCGCAGGCGGCGGACTTGGGCCCGCTTCAGGTGGGCCTCCAGATAGAGCTGCCGGGACTGTTCCCCGTCTTGGGCCTCTTCCTGGATGACTTGGTCGAAGTCGGATTCGGCCTGCTCCAAGGCTACGCCCGCTGCAGGAACGGTGCCGCGCACTGCCAACGTCAACAACAGAGAGCCGCGGGCCAAGCGGGCCATCCTGTGTTGGGGATCCCGCTGCAGCAGACGGTTTAGATCTTGCAAGGCCGCTTCGGTCTGACCCAACTGCTGCAGGGCTTGTCCTCGGTGCCACAGCGCTTCCCTGTGGTCAGGATCCTGCTGCAAAACCCGGCTGAGATCCTGAATGGCGGAATCCCAGTTGCCCACCTGTCCATGGGCCATGCCCCGTCCCAGCCAAGCCGTCCAGTCCTGAGGATCCTGCCGCAACACCTCGTCGTAGTCGGCAATGGCCTCTGGCCACCGGCCCAGCTGTCGGCACAACTCAGCTCGCTCTTGGCGCAGATCCCGCCGTTCCGGCTGCAAGCGCACCGCCTCGTTCAACTGCTCCAAGGCCGCCTGCAGATCTCCCGTCTGGATTTGGGCCCGCGCCAGATCTCGGCGGATATCCGCCTCGGCCACTGCCACCCCCAGCGCCAAAGCCTGGTGGTAATCCTGGATGGCCCCCAGCCCATCTCCCAGAGCAGCCCGCACTTGGCCGCGATGGAAATAAGCCAAGCCCGACTGAGGATCCCCTTGCAGAGCTTGGTCGAAATCGGCCAGCGCTCCCTGCCAATCCCCCAACCGTTGCCGTGCCATACCGCGGCGCAGATGGGCATTAACCAGCAGCTCCGGCCCGCGTGGGATCCCAGGCCTCGCCGCCCACTGCAACACCTGCGAGAAGTCCTCACAGGCTGCCGGCCAATCTTCCCGCTCAACATGGAGTTGGCCGCGGTTGAAGTAGAGCTGAGGGTTCTGCGGATCCCGCTCCAGGGCAGCCGTGTAATCCTGCAGAGCCGCTAGGGGATCCCCCAACAGCCAATGGATTCGCCCGCGGCTGCTGTAGGCACTGGCATCTTGGGGATCCAAAGCAATGGCCTGGTTCAAGTCGGACAAAGCCGCTTCAATGTTGCCCAAGTCCAGGTGGGCAATGCCTCGGTTGAGGTAGGCTTTGGCCATCTGGGGATCCAGCTCCAGGGCGCGGTTGAAGTCTGCCAGAGCGCCGCCGGGATCCCCCAGCCCCTGGCGAGCCAAGCCCCGGCAGAGATAGGCCCGCGACAGGTTGGGATCCAGACGGAGAGCCTGTTCACAATCGGCCAGCGCCGGCTCCAGGGTGTTGCTGCTCAGGTAGGCCATGGCCCGCTGCAAGTAGAGATCCGCCTGGGCTGCCGCCTCTGCCTCAGGTAGCTCAGTGGCCTCAGCAGACCGTAGGGATAGGGCCTGAGAAAAATCTTCAACGGCCCCTTGGGGATCCCCCAACGCTTGCCGGGCCAGGCCCCGGTGGTAATAGGCTTTGCCGTGGCGAGGATCCAACTGCAGCGCTTGGGTGTAGTCCTCGACGGCCCCTTGCAAATCTGACAACTGGACCCGCGCCACTCCCCGGTTGAAGTAGGCTTCCCCGTCCTGAGGGTCCCGCTTGATCACCTCGGAAAAATCGGCTGCTGCCCCCTGCGCATCTCCCAGATGGCCGCGCACCACGCCGCGGTTGAAATAGGCCCGCACATCTTCCGGGTTGAGCTCAATGGCCCGCGAATAGTCTTCGATGGCCTGCTGCTGCTGATTGAGTTGCCGGTAAGCATTGCCACGGTTGTAGTAGGCCACCGCCCATTGTGGGTTGAGGCCGAGAGCCTGGGTGTAGTCGGCAACAGCTCCCTCGTAGTCCTCCAGCCGGTAGCGGGCAATGCCGCGGTTGAAATAGGCGCGGGCGTCCCCTGCCAGTTGAATGACTTGGGTGTAATCTGCGATGGCCCCTGCCAAGTCCCCACTTTTGTAGCGGGCGCTGCCCCGCTGGCTGTAGGCGCGGCTATTTTGGGGATCCAATTGAATGGCCAACGTGCAGTCGGCAATCGCCCCCTGGAAATCCCCTTGGCGGGCTTTCTCCTGTGCGCGGGCCAACAGGCGCGTCACCAAAACCTGATCCACCGAAACATCGCCGAGCGTCGCCTCTTGGGGAAAAGGCAACAGGGGCCGCAGCGCCTCCAACACTTCAGCAGCGGACTGGAAGCGCTCTTGCCAGTGGGGGCAGATCAGGCGATCCAAAATCTCGGCCAGCTCCTCGCTGACCTGAACCAAATCCCGCCAGAGCAGTTGGCCGGTGCGGGGATCGTCCCGGATCTTATGGGGAGGACGACCGGTGAGGGCTTGGATGGCCAGCACCCCTACGGAGTACAGGTCGCTGCAGGGCTGGGGCTTGCCGTTGAGCTGTTCGGGCGCCATGTAGCCAACCGAGCCAATCACCGTCGCCAACTGAGTTTGGCCGGGGGCATGGCTGACCAACCGCCCCACTTCCTTGACTGCCCCAAAGTCGATCAACACCAACTTGCCATCGGCATCGCGGCGCATCAGGTTGGCCGGCTTGATATCCCGATGGACGATCTGGTGGGCGTGTACATGGCGCAGGATCTCCAAAATATCCCACAACAGTTTCAAAACCTCGGCCTCGCTCAGCGGCTTGCCCGGGATCAGCTCCTGGCTGAGATCATGCCCGGCAACAAACTCTTGCACCAAGTAAAAATCCTGATCCTGCTCGAAGTGGGCCAAAAGGCGGGGCACCTGGTCGAAGTGGTTGAGCCGGTTGAGAACCTTGGCTTCCCGTTCAAAGAGCTTGCGAGCCGTGGCCAGTGTATAAGGATCCGTGGAGAGGGGGCGAAGGCGCTTGACGACGCAGGGGCTATCGAAGGTGTCTTGATCCACCGCCTTGTAGGTTATGCCAAATCCCCCTTCCCCGAGGGGATGGAGAATGCGATAGCGTCCCCTGAGCACACTTCCCGCTCTGATCTTGTCTTCCATAGCCAAGCCAGTCGCCTGAGCGGAGCAGCCTTTTGCCACTACGAGCTGGCTCGATTCTGCCACAGGCCGACGCCCTTGGGCGGAGCAACCCACAGCTCCTATCCAGGGTCTTTTTCAGCTTTTTCTGTTGGCGATCTTCAATGTCTGTAACAATTCAGCTAGAAATCGCAGGAGCCCCGCACTGTACCCGTAGGGTCAGTGTCGGGAGGAATGCGGAA
>NZ_JANSIL010000151.1:0-29458 GCF_047462015.1 Synechococcus sp. R5-13
ACTTCCGCATTCCTCCCGACACTGACCCTACGGGTACAGTGCGGGGCTCCTGCGATTTCTAGCTGAAGGGAGGTCAGAGCAAAGTGCTGTGCCTACGGCAAAGGAACCGCACCGCTGTTGCGAATGAAGCGGATACCTACGCGGAGTATGTTTGCTCTGGCCCCTTTCCTCTACCGGAAGTGCTGCGGCAAGCCTAGGCTGGGACAAAGCCTGTGGGTAAACTAAAGGTTAGGCTGGGTAGCCTATCGCCTGGCGAACTGTGTGCTCCTTAACTCGGTGTTCGCGGCACCTTTTTCTCCCTCAACTCCAACATACCTACGAGCGAGTCCATGAGCGAGACCCCCACTTCCCCAGCAGAAGCGTTCGCGGCACCAGAGCCGGTCATTGCCATCACCGGCCTGACCAAAACCTATCGCACAGGATTTTGGCTGAACAAGGTGGTCAGCCCTCTCAAAGATTTTTCTCTGACTGTGGCCCGCGGAGAAACCTTTGGGCTGCTGGGGCCCAACGGGGCCGGGAAAACCACCACCATCAAATGCCTACTGGGCATTGTGGAGCCCACCCGCGGCAGCGGCACTTTGCTGGGCAAACCCCTGGGGGATCGCTCCATCAAGCAACAGGTGGGATATTTGCCGGAGAACCCCTATTTTTACGATTACTTGACGGCATGGGAGTTTCTCCAGTTTGCCGGCAAGGTGTTTGGTCTGCCCAATAGCCTGTTGAAGGAGCGGATCCCGCAACTGCTGGAGCTGGTGGGGCTTTCTATAGATACGGCCCGCAAAAAACAACTGCGCACCTACTCCAAGGGCATGCTGCAGCGCACTGGCATGGCCCAAGCGCTGATCAACGACCCAGAGCTGGTGTTTCTGGATGAGCCGATGTCGGGACTGGATCCCATGGGCCGCTATCAAATGCGCGAGATCATTCTGTCCCTCAAGCAGCAGGGCAAAACGGTGTTTTTCAACAGCCATATCCTGGCGGATGTGGAAGTTATCTGCAACCGAGTCGGCCTGATCATCGGCGGCAAATTGGTGCATCAGGGAACTTTGGATGACTTGCTGGGAGAGAGCAAAAGCTATCGGGTACAGGGGCACGGTGGCGCCGTCGAACAGTTCCGCGACCGCCTAGAGCACTTCTCGATTCAGGGATCCCATTGGTCGGGGGAATGGAGTGGATCCCTACCGGAGTTGCTGAGCCTTTTGAACCAAGCGGGGGCACTGGTCACCGACTTGCATTGGCAACGGCAATCCCTAGAAGAATTCTTTGTGGAGCAAGTGCGGGCCATTGAAGGGGATCATCCGGTCTCTGCCTAGGCTGGCCGTTCGCACTGGTGCTATGGAGAACCCCGAGAGCAGGACGGAGTTCTGCCCTGAGTATTTCCCAGTAGGGGACTCTGTGCTCCGCACCGCTAATCGGCGGCAATAACAGCCCGGTAGTAGCCTTCCAACTGTTGGGTGGCTGCCGACCAACTCCAACGTTCTGCCTCTTGGCGAGCTTGCTGTCGGAAGAGCTGCCGCTGCCCGACGCTGCTCAGGAGTTGCTGGGTAACCTGGACAAAGTCGCTATCCGAATTGGGATCGAACAGAAAGCCATTGCGCCCACTGTCCACCACATCGGTAATGCCGCCGCAGCGGGGGGCGATCACCGGACAACCGGCAGCCATGGCTTCCAACAGAACCAGCCCCAAGGTCTCGGTGCGGGAGGGGAACACGAACAAATCCGCCGAAGCAAAGGCCGCTGCCAGAGACTCCCCCTGCAGATAGCCCGTAAACACCACATCGTAGCCGGCAAAATGTTGCTCCAGGGATCCCCGCTCTGGCCCATCCCCCACAATAGCTAGGCGCGCCTGCGGGATCCGCTCTAGCAACACCCGGATCCGCCCTACTTCCTTCTCAGCCGAAAGCCGTCCCACGTAGAGCAAGAGAGGCCGTTCCGGTTGCCCTGCGGTGAGCCGAGCCCGCATCTCTGGACTGGCAGCCTGGGGATGAAACAACTCCGTATCCACTCCCCGCTGCCACAGTTGCACCCGCTCAATGCCGTGGGCGCTCAGCTCCTGCATCATGGCCGTTGAGGTGCAAAGATTGACCCGCGCCAAATTGTGCCCCAGCTTCAGGAGATTCCACAAAACCCCTTCCAGAAAGCCCAGCCCATAATGCTTCAGATACTTCGGCAGATGGGTATGGTAGGACGCCACCAGTGGGATCCCCATCGTCTGGCTGTAGTAGAGGCCCCCCAATCCCAAAACCGCCGGGTTCACCACGTGGATCACATCCGGTCGGAAACGGCTGAGCAACTTACCGATGGCCGGGCCGGGGGCGGCCAGCTTCAACTCTGGATACAAAGGCAGTGGCATCCCCGGGATCCCGTAAACCCGTGCCCGTGCAAACCGCCGCGGGGCTCCCCGGGGCGCGACGATGAGCACCGAGTTACCACGAGCGGTTAGGTGACGCACCGTGTGGCAGAGGCGGGTAACAATGCCGTCCACCTTGGGCAGAAACGTCTCCGTAAACAGGGCTATGCGCATCAGGGATCCCAAGCCTACTGTTATTGCTCCGCAACGCTGCTGCGACCGCGCTACTCGGACGGAGCCCTTAAAGACTCTAGAATGAGTGTTGCACAAAACGGCAACGCTGCTACGACCTCCGTCAGCAGACTCAAGTACCTCATTCCACCGGTGCAGAGTAGGGCATCGGCTCAGGTTCGGTGAAAGTCTGCACCTGGCTTTGGCCCAGCGTGTCTGCGGCGGTTTTGCTGATCAACAGTAGGGTCGCCGCCAGGGCCAGCCCGATAATATCCCGCCACATGCTCCACTCCTCAGCTCCTCACTCCTCTTGCCCATTACTGTAGCGGCGGTTTTCTCGACTGGGCAGTGATGGAGGACGGATTTTTGCGTGACACAAATCACTGCCAAAATTGCGGCTTTGCCCCCTGCCGGCTAGTCCCGGAACGTCAGCTGCAAGCTGGTTATCAGCAGCACCAAAGAAGAGACCGCCATCACCCCTCCCCAAAACCAGTAGGGCAAGAACAAGTTTTGGGCAATCTGGCTGGAATCGGAGTGGATCACCTGCCCGTTGATCACAGCAGAGGCCGTAAACAAGTAGTCGAGCTGGTGGTAGGTGCTCACACAGGCCTGCACCCCCAAAAACTGTGCGGCAAAGCCCCGCAACCAAGGGGAAGCCCAGCAGCCGACCGCCAAGATCCCCAGCCCAATAGCCGGGATCAGCAACAGGCCAAATAGAGAGCGCACCCAGAGCACCGCCGACAGCAACAGCAGGGATCCCAAAGCCAACAACCCCAACTGGGCCGTACCTTGACGACGAGAAGCCAGGATAAAAACCGCCCCGGCCATTGGGGGCCCCATTGGCCCACCGGCGGCCACCAAAGCTCGACCCACCGGCCCCAAAAACAAGTGCCCACTGTGAAAGGCCAACCCCGACCCGTCGGGATAGATCTCCAGACGATGAAACTCCCCACCCAACAGCACTGCCGTCAAGCCGTGGCCCATCTCATGAAACCAGGTGGCCAGAATCGTAAAGGGGTAGAGGATATAGTTGCCCCAGGGGAGCTGCCAGAGCAAGACCGTCAGACCTGCAGCAGCCACCAACCAAACCAAGCTGTGCCGGCCAGGTTTCTCGGAAGGGGAGGGAGGCAGCTCAAACTGAGTCATAGAGCAGCAGTGGGTAGACAGAAAAAAGCCTAAAACGCCTCGTCTTCTTAGACGACTGCCGGCAGAGGAGAGTTCCAAGCCAACCCCGAGAAAATCCAGAAAAACATATGTCTCAAACCAGTTTGCAATGGATGTAGGTCAGGTAGGCTGAAAAAGACTCTGAGGGATCCCTGGCGATGGCCACCTTCCTGCGGGATTGGAGCTATCAATTTCCTTGGCTTTACCGCAGCATCAGCCGCGGGGCTGCTCTGGCGGTGGGGGGATACGAGCGGCTGCGGAAATTGCCCCTACAAGGGATCCAGATTCATCCCCAGGATCGGGTGTTGGATCTCTGCTGTGGCCCGGCTGAAGTGACCCCACTGTTGGCGGAGCTGAGCCAGCAGGTGGTGGGCCTGGATGCTTCCCCCAAAGCTCTAGCGGCAGCCCGCAAACGCCTTCCCCAGGTGGAGTTTGTGGAGGCCTTTGCCCAAGATATGCCCTTTCCCAATGCCAGCTTTGATTGGGTGCATACCAGCTTGGCTCTGCACGAATTGTCCTTCGCCGACTTGGAGCAGGTGCTGCGAGAAGTGTGGCGGGTGCTCAAGCCGGGGGGAGGACTCTTGATTCTGGATCTGCACGCGCCTCGACAACCCTTGATCTGGCCTGGGCTGGCCCTCTTTTTGGCCCTGTTTGAAACCGAGACCGCCTGGGAGCTACTCAAGCTGGACTTGCCCGAGCATTTGCAGCAGCAGGGTTGGCAATCCATCCGGCAGACCCTCCACGCTGGGGGAGCTCTGCAGGTTATCCAGGCGCGAAAGCCTGCCGCCTGAGCTGCACCCCTGAGAGCGGCAGTCAGCCCTGGTGCCAAAAGGGAGTGCCGAGGACAGGCGTACTGGGCTGAGCTGTTTCCTGAGGGATCATGGCCCCGGCCAGGTAGGCTCGGCGGCCTGAGCGCACCGCTTCTGCAAAGGCCTCGGCCATGGCCACCGGATCCCGGGCCAAAGCCACTGCCGTGTTCAGCAGCACCCCATCAAACCCCCACTCCATCACCTGGCAGGCATGGGAGGGCAGGCCCAAGCCGGCATCCACGATCAGCGGCGCCTCGATCCGCTCCCGCAGCAGGCGCAAGTTGTAGGGGTTGAGAGGGCCTTTGCCGGTGCCGATGGGGGCCGCCCAGGGCATCACCACCTCACAGCCAGCATCCAAAAGCCGCTGGCAGAGCACCAGGTCGTCGGTGCTATAGGGCAGCACCTTAAAGCCGCGCCGGACCAGCTCAGCAGCAGCAGTGGGCAGTTGCACGGGATCCGGCTGCAGCGTGTAGTCATCCCCGATCAACTCCAGCTTGATCCAGTCGGTGCCGAACACCTCCCGCGCCATCTCCGCCGTTGTGATCACCTCCTGCACGCTGTGGCAGCCGGCGGTGTTGGGCAGAACTGGGATCCCCATCTTCTGCAACAGAGCCCAGAACCTCTGGGAAGTTTCTGGCCCCAGTGCCCCTTGCCGCCGCAGAGAAACCGTCAACAAACAGGGCTGCGCGCGCGCCACCGCCTGCTCCAAAATGGCTGGCGAAGGGTAGCGAGCCGTACCCAACATCAGACGGCTGGGCAACGGTTGGCCGTAGAGAACCAAAGGATCCTCATCGGCCAGAGTTGAGGGAGAGCAATGGAGAAGGGTGGACATGGCTGAGGCAGATAGAAAAGCGGACTTGAGCGCTAGCCGCCAGCAACCGGAGTGACGATCTCCACCTGGTCGCCTTCTTGCAGACGGGTTTGCTCGTGCTGCGCACGTGGCACAAACTTCAGATTAACCGCTACCGCGAAAGGGCCGCTGGCCCCCACCTGAGCCACTGCCTCGGCCAAAGTGGTGCCTTCCGGCAAATCGTAAGGCTTCTGGTTGATCAAGACACGCATGGCGACAGGGACTCACCGGAAAGAGGGGCAGCCTGCACCTGAAAGGGGATCCCAAGCTGCTGAGCCAAGCGACAACTGCCCTGGTGAAGATACTCCAAGACAGCATCGTGGATGGCCGGGGAGATCAGAAAGCCATGGCGATAGAGGCCGTTGATCTGCAACAGGCGAGGTGAGCGCTCCACCACGGCTGGCAGGTTATCCGCCAAGGTGGGACGACATTGGCTGCCCAATTCCAGGATACGCGCTTCTGCAAAGGCAGGATGTACGGCGTAGGCGGCGCTGAGCAACTCCAAAGCCGAGCGAACGCTCACCGGCGAGCGATCCTCAGATTCGATCTCGGTGGCTCCCACTACGAACAGGTGTCCCGGCTTGGGAGCGATGTAGATCGGATAGCGAGGATGCAACAGCCGGGTTGGACGCCGCAAAGAGACTTCCGGGGCATACAGGCGCACCACCTCACCCCGAACTCCGCGCAGCAGTCTTGGCCCGCCCCATTCTTTTTGGGCCCCCAGGCCGCGGCAATCCAAAACCCAGCCTCCAGTTTGTTGCTGCCAGGCTTGGGCCTGCTTCAGATCCCAGGGGCAACCCCACTCCACCTCCACCTCGTGCTGCCGCAGCTTGGCCAGCAGAGCCGACAACAGTTGGCGGTTGTCCAGTTGGCCCTCTTGGGGAAGATACAGACCCTGCGCAAATCGCCCGGCTACCGACGGCTCCAGCTCGGCCAGAGCCTGAGCATCCAGAGGCTGGGGCTTAGGGAGAGCGGGAAGGCGCTCCACCACAGCGGCCAGTAGCGCCGAGAAGCGCTTGGCTTCCCCGGCATCTTGGCGGTGCCAGAGGATCAGAGTGCCCTCCTTCTGAAAGAAAACCGGCTGCGGCAAGCTGGCCAAAAGAGAGGGCCAACGAGAAAGGGCGTAGTATCCCTGCGCCACCACACTGGCTTCGGCGATGGCAGACTCGGCCAAAGGAGCTAGCATAGCAGCGGCAAAATGGGCAGCGCTGCTCTCAGGAGCAGTGGCCGCCTCCACAATGCGGACAGGATGCCCAACCTCGACAAGGCTGGCGGCCAACAGACGCCCCATCAGCCCAGCCCCGAGGACAAGGATGGGATCCCGCTGCGCTGCCCAAGGCCAAGTGATCCCTGCCGCGTCAGCGGCGGGGAATGAGCCCGTCAGACTGGCTGGCGGGTCTGGCGGAGAAGAGGAGGGTGAAAGGGTCAAAGTGCCCTGCACTGCTGACACAATGGATTCCATACTGGATCCCATGATAGGCTTTCCAGCTCGGCGATGAATCTGCTCCCACCTGTGCCTGCATTTGTTGATGGAGTGCTGGGCCAAGCTTCGCTGGAACGCCTTTTCACTTGGAGCTTTTTGTTTGATCTCGCTGTTGGTCTCCGGGATCCGTCTGGGGGTGCCGGTGTTGCTGGCGGTGTTGGGGGAGGTGATCACGCAGTGTTCTGGCATTCTCAATTAAACCGGAATGAAACATTTCCCTCTAGCCCCCTTCTCCCTCTGAGAGAAGGAATGGGGGTGAGGGCAGTGGCGCGGAGCGTTTAGGGGGTGTCTCAATCTAGTTTGAAATGACTATAGTTCCCCTCTCCCTTGGTGGAAGAGGGGCTGGGGGCGAGGGGGGATCCCTTGGGCTGAGAAGCGCCAAGGGTGGAAGTCCGTCAGGCAGTGTAGTAGGCAGTGCCTTTATTGACGAAGTCCAGTGTGTAGGCAGCCCGGTAGTTGATGGTTGGCTCAAATACGCCGGCCACCGTCATGCTGTCGAAGAAGTCTTGCCAGCGTTTGTCGGTCATGGCGCCAATGCCTTTTTCCAACGCATCGCCGGACAAGATGATGCCGTACTCCTGCAATTTCTCGAAGCTGTAGGCCAACTGGGCATCGGTCATCTCCGGGTTGTCCTGCTTGATCAAGCGATAGGCCGGACGGGGATCCTCCAAGAAGCTGTACCAGCCTTTGATAGAGGCATCCACGAATCGCTCCACCAAGTCGGGCTTGGTTTCCACCAGTTGGCGACGGGTTTCGATGGTGGTGGCATAGGGTTTGTAGCCCAAATCCGCCAGGAGGAAGACCACCGGCTCAAATCCCCCTTCCCGTTGGATGGCAAAAGGCTCGGATGTCAGATAGCCTTGCTGAGCTGAGCTGGGATCCGCCAAAAAGGGGCCGGGGTTGAAGTTGTAGGGACGAACCTGATCGTCGGTGAAGCCAAAGCGGGCCTTTAGGTAGGGCCAGTAGGTGGCAAGCCCCCCTTTCGAGACGAAAATGGGCCGGCCCTTGAGCTCTTCAAAGCGCTGGGTGCCGGGGTGGGTCATGATGATCTGCGGGTCTTTCTGGAAAATGGCTGCCACACACACCAAAGGGATCCCTTCTCGCACAGCATTGATCACCCCTGTGCTTCCCCCCATGGCAAACTCGGCAGCTCCACCGGCCAAAACTTGGGTGATGTTGATGCCGGGGCCACCCATCTTGATGGTTACATCCAGGCCATGCTCGCGGTAGATGCCGGTCGCCACCGCCTGATAGAAGCCGCCATGTTCCGCCTGAGCATACCAGTTGGTAGCATAGGAAACGCGATCCAGGCCGGATCCCTGAGCCACGATCAGGGTGGGAGAGGGTTTGCGCTGAGCTTGGGCACCCCCTGCCGCCAACAGACCGCCCCCAAGGGCTGCGGCCCCCACCTTGAGAAGTTGACGGCGGCTCAGAGCGTTGGTGTTCGAGTCAGAGGGTTGAGACGAAGCCATAATCCATTCTCCCTAAGCTAATCCTTGCAAGGTGTGAGGGGGCCAAAGATGCAGGTACAGCCTATTGAGGGGCTACGGATACGGTTGTAAACCTACTTGTTCTAAACCTCATCGGAGTCAAGCCTCAGAAACACGATGTTTTGTATCCCTTAAGTTTTGTATCCCTTAATTTGTGAACAGGCTGTAACTTGCGACACCCCATTAAGCCAGAAACCCTTGGGCAGAGCGGTATCTCCGGCTACCGGCACTTGCAGACGAGAGCCGTTGGCGTTCGGTTCCATCGGCGGGAGGCCAAGCTGCCCTGGGGCCAGCACCTCAGTTCGCAAATGGCAAGAGGAACAAAACCCGAAACCAGCCTTGCCCTGGTCTATCCCAAACCTGTAGCCACCGAACATGACCGGCGCTCGAAGTAACCTGCAGATCTCATTCTGCCGCAATCTTGCTGGGTCAAAGAGCCCCACCCCTTGAGCATTTGCCGGAGCTGTTGGCAATTTATCCCCGGTCGGGATGGAGTTGCGGCCAATTGGAGAGCTTGCTTTCTAGAGCTTGCTTTCTGCTAAGGCAACCCGCTATGCTACCGCCCAGATTGAGGCATTCTCCCGTGGCAAGTCAGCAGCTTCGTGTTTATGTCCCCCCTCACCCGCTCATTAAGCACTGGCTAACCGTGGCTCGAGATGCGGAGACGCCCATGCCCCTGTTTCGCACGGCCATGTCGGAGCTGGGCCGCTGGCTAACCTATGAGGCGATGCGGGAGTGGATCCCCACCCAGACCGTTCAGGTGCAAACCCCTTTGGAACCCGTTGCCGCAGAGGTCATTGCGCCGGATACCCTGCTGGGCATTGTGCCTGTATTGCGAGCCGGTTTGGCGATGTTAGAGGGTTGTCAAGCCCTTTTGCCCCAGGCGCGGATCTTTCACATTGGCATGGTGCGGGATGAGGAAACGCTGCAGGCCAGTTGCTACCTCAATCGCCTTCCAGAGCGGATCCCTGAACAGATGCGCATTCTCATTCCCGAGCCGATGTTGGCCACCGGGGGCACGCTGCTCTGGGTTTTGGATGAGCTAAAAAAACGGGGGGCGGATCCCAGCTTGGTCCGGATTGTCTGCGCATTGGCAGCGCCCCCAGGGTTACAGCGGTTGGGATCCCACTACCCGATGGTGCAAATTTTCTGCGCCATGATTGACGAGCGGCTGAACGATCGAGGGTTCATTTTGCCCGGGCTGGGGGATGCAGGGGATCGTGCCTTTGGCACAGAAAACTAGCCACTGACCCACTCAATCTGTCTGTCTTCTCTGCTGCTGGTTTTTGAGCCAAGATCTTCGGCGACACACGCATTCTGTAGTGCTCAATCGAGCTTTTACCACTTCTGGCGCACGGATTGCCCATTCACCCAGATGCTTTGAGGGAGAGCATTTGGGGCTAATCCCCCTCAGGTTGGTCAAGCTATTGGATCATAGGTACTGTAGGACGCTTCAGCCGGTCGTGCTGCTTGAAATTTTGACGGGGCCAGCGCCTTTCCCTTTCCTGCACCTATGCGACTTGTCCTTACCAGTTTAGATGGCAGCTTGCTGGATCTAGAGTTCAACAGCTATGGTGCTGCCCGACAAGCCTTGGCTGCCCTAGAGCGCCGCTCCATTCCCTTGGTGCTCTACAGCCTGCGCACCCGCGCTCAACTGGAACATGTGCGGCGGCAGTTGCGCCTGGAGCATCCGTTCATCTGTGAGGATGGCTCTGCCGTTTACGTTCCCGAGCATTACTTCCCGGCGGGCATCCTAGACGAGCAGTGGCAACACCGACCGCCCTACTACGTGTATGCTTTGGGTCTGCCCTATTCTCGCCTGCGCAGCATCCTGCAACAGGTGCGTCAAGAGTCCCACTTGGATTTGATCGGGTTTGGGGATTGGACTGCCTCTGAACTGGCCGCTGCCACTGGGATCCCTTTGGAAGAGGCAGAGCGGGCGCAGCAGCGAGAGTACAGTGAGATTTTCAGCTATTCCGGGGATCCCGAAACCCTGCGGGAAGCTTTTGCCCAGCAAGAAGCCAACCTCACCCAACATCTGCTGCGGGTGCGTCAGCTCCACTTCTCCAGCCTGCCGCAATGGTATCTGACCGGATGGATACGGCCAACGATGGCCGCAGAACCCAATTGGTTACCGGGGGAGCAGGCGGTGCGGCGGCTGCTGGATTGCTACCAACGGCATCTGGGCCCTATCAAAGCTTTGGGCATTGGGTGTTCCCCGCCAGATGTGGCCTTTTTGCGATGGTCGGAACAAAAAGTGGTGCTTCCCAGCCCCATTGCGGATAGTCTCTGGAGTGAGGCCCTGCCTCAATGGCAATTGGCTCAGCTCCCCGGCCCAGAGGGGTGGAATGAAGTGGTGTTGATGTGGTTGGAGGAAACAGATCATGGTGATGAATAGGCAGCAGATTGGTCGTCAGGCTGTACCCTTAGGCCTGAAAACGGTGGGGTGCCTGCTGAGCTTGGCGGTGGCCATGCCTGCCCACGCGCAACCGCCCATGATCCTACTGACAGGGGAGCCGACGGTCGCCCAACTGAAGGAAGACGGAGCTCGCTATCTGCAGATGGGCTTCCATACCTTGGCCATCAACGCCTACCGGAGCGCAATTGAACTGGAAGAAAAAACCTTGGTGCTGCCCAGCGAACGGGATCCCGACGTGCCTTTCAACCTCGGCTTGATCTATGCCCGTCAAGGCAAGCTGGCGGAGGCCCGCGCCGCCTTTCAGCGCTCGGTGGAGGTGGATCCCAGTGGCTTTAAGGCTCGCTATCAACTGGCCTTGGTGGATCTCAAGCTGGGGAACCTGGTCGCTGCCAAAGAGCAGCTCACCCTCTTGGCCCATGCCGCCAGCAACCATCCGGAAACCCACAGCCATATTCAATCTTTACTGGCCACTCTGGAGTTTGTTCCCTTGCCCGGCCAACAAGGGAAAAACCCGGCTCGCCCTCCAGCCGTTGAGTCAGAAGCCGCCAAGCTCTTGCTCGAACCTCAGAAAACAGAAACAACCGCCCTGCCAACTGCGACTGAAAAGAAAGGGCCAGAGGAAGAGAAACCCCTCTCGCTTCTGCAGCGGCTCCGCCAACAGGAGCGGGACTAGTTCTCTCTCGGCCCAGACTGACAACCCATGAAGGCATGTAGCTGGATGCCAGGGATCCCGTCACCGGGCCTTGGGCTAGGCTCGCCCCTTTTGGGGATCCGACTGAGAATCCTCGGGCTGGGGCCCTTTGGTGGTGAACACCGTGGTGAACATCATCAGCATGCCTCCCCCCAAGATCAGCAGGGCTAATCCGCCAAACATCCAATTCATCCAAGCTTGAACTTCCATGGGGGAGCTCTCCAGAATACGAGAATCCATTGGGCAGTTTTATCCTACATCTGGAGAAGCGGTGCCCAGCAGCTACTGATTGGCTCGGTAAAGCAACCCCAGCCCTACGGCGGCACAGATCAAGTTGGGCAACCAAGCCGCCATTGCTGGCCCCAGCGTCCCAATTTGTCCCAGCGCCTGGGTGATGAACAGCAGCACATAGAAGGCAAAGATAATCAGCACACTGATGCCCAACCCCAAAGAGGAACCGGTGCGCTGCGGGCGCAGCCCCAAAGGCACCCCAATCAGGGTAAACGCCAGACACGCGAAAGGAATGGCATACTTTTGGTTGAGGCTGACCTGCAGACGGCGCACCCGTTGCAGATCTCCAGAACTGGCGATCACCTCGATGTAATGCTTCAGCTCCCGAATGTTCATTTCCTCAGGGCTGCGAATCTCCTGAGCCAGCTCCAGCGGCGCGCGAGGCAGACGCAACTCCTGCCGGCTGAAGGTGGCAATGTTGCTGTAGGTGCCATCCGGAGAAACAATGTAGTTGGTGCCATCCTCAAACACCCAAAGATTCTCTTGGGGATCCCAGCGCCCCCGCTGGGCCAGCAGAATTTGGTTGAGCGCCTCGTTGGAAAAATCCAGGACGATAATGCCGCGCATTTGCTTTCCATCGAAGCTGCGGGCGTAGAACTGACGGGTTAGCCCTTGTCGCCGGGAAAAGGTGCCGTCTGGCTCAGGCATGAGGATCTCGCCAAATTCTTGGTAGAGGATATTCTCCCGCCGGAAGTCCGGATCCCGATTTAAAGCTCGGTTCAAAGTCGTGGCTGCCTGGCGATTGCTCACCGGAACCACCAGCTCATTGAACAGAAACGTTAACGTCGTCACCAGCAAGCTGAGGACGAGGGCAGGCACCATGAGGCGGTAAAGGCTCACCCCGCATCCGCGCAAGGCCGTGATCTCGTTGTCGGCAGACAAGCGCCCATAGGCCAGCAACGTGGCCAGCAACATGGACATCGGGAACGTCAGGACGATGATCCCCGGCGCCCGCAACACAAACACCTGTAACGCCGCCGAAAGCGACAGACCCGCTTCCACCACCAGGCGCACCAGCTCAAACAGGGATCCCACCGCCATCACCAAGGTTGTGAAAGCTCCCACCCCAAAGAGAAACGGCAGCAGCATCTCCGAGAGGACATAGCGATCCATCAGGCCCACCGCGCAAACGAGGGAGAGCCTGTGGTCAGGCCGCTCGCGGGAACGGGCAGGAGGGAGAGAATGAAGTTTCACGCAACCCAAGGAAGTAGTAGGCAGGACAGCCGAAGGCTGTTAACGACTCTAGACCGGAACACTGGGCAATGAAAGGCTATCGCCTTCCTTTCTCAACCTAACCCGCCTATGATCGACCCCAAGTAAGCTCAGGCATAGAATTGGGCCGGGTTTGTCTTGGGAAGACTTTCGACATGGTTTCCTCCTCTTCCCCCTCCTGCAATCTTAGGAGTTTGCTGGAGCGGCTCCTGGAGCTGCGGCAGCAGGTTGTAGAGGGATCCCAGAAATACTTGGCCGCTTGGGGCTGCCTTACGAGCCCTCCTGCGGCCATCCACAACCTGGCGCGCTACCTGGCGCTGCGCCAACAGGATCTGCGCAGCTTGCAACTGGAGCTGGCGGCTGCGGGGCTGTCCTCGCTGGGGCGCTGTGAGTCGCGGGTTCTGGAGAGCCTGGATGCGGTGATTGCTATTTTGGCAGCCACCCAGGGTTTGACCCATACGGCACCCAGCTATGAAGAGTTTTACGCCGGGGATACGGCACTAGAGCAGCACGCCGAGGCGCTGTTTGGCCCTCCTTCTCCCCATCGCCGCGCGCGCATCATGGTGACCCTGCCCAGCGAAGCCGCCGAGCAGCCGGAGCTGTTGCTGCAGTTGTTGGAGCGGGGCATGAACGTGGCCCGCATCAACTGCGCCCACGACGAGCCCTCGGTGTGGGAGAAAATGGTGGCCCACTTGCGCCAGGCCGAAGCCCAGACCCAACGGCGTTGCAAGATTTTGCTGGACCTGGCTGGCCCCAAGATCCGCACCGGCCCAGTGGCCATGCCCCCTGGCAAAACCAAGGTGTACCGCGGGGATCGCATCCTGCTCACCGCGAAGGTTCCTGAGGCCAGCGCCGATATCTCCTGCCAGGTGACCTGCAGCCTGCCGGAGGTTTTGGCGCACCTGCAGGTAGGGGCAAGTGTTTGGATCGACGACGGCAAAATCGGCGCCCGCGTGGTAAGGATCGAGCCGGCAGGCGTGGTGCTGGAGGTGGACAAAGTTGCCCCTCAGGGCAAGAAGTTGCGAGCAGAAAAAGGCCTCAATTTTCCTGACAGTCAGCTCCAGATCCGTTCCCTTACCGACAAAGACTGCCAAGACCTGGACTTTGTGGTGCGGCATGCCGACTTAGTGGGCTATTCCTTTGTCCAGCAGCCCGCGGACTTGCAGTTGCTGGTTTCTGAGCTGGAGCGGCGGCAGGCTCGCCCCGATTTGGGCTTGATCCTCAAGATGGAAACGCAGCGGGCGGTAAAAAATCTGCCGGCCTTGATCGCGACCGTTGCCGGCTGCCGGCCCCTGGGGGTGATGATTGCCCGCGGCGATCTGGCCGTGGAGATCGGTTGGCTGCGCTTGGGCGAGATCCAGGAGGAACTGCTGTGGATCTGCGAGGCAGCCCAGGTGCCGGTGGTCTGGGCTACCCAGGTGCTGGATCAGCTCACCAAGGAGGGCTTGCCCTCGCGGCCTGAGCTTTCCGATGCGGTGATGTCTGCCCGCGCCGAATGTGTGATGCTCAACAAGGGCCCCTACCTGCTGGAGGCGGTCGCCCTCCTGGACAAGCTGCTGGCTCGGATGCAGACCCACCAGCACAAGAAAAGCCAACGCCTGCGAGCTCTGTACTCCTGGAGGTGACCTGGAGCTGCCCTAGAGACGGAACTTCTCCCCCAGGTAATACTTGCGCACCAAGGGATCCGCTGCCAACTCAGCAGAAGTGCCTTTGGCCAGGATTGCCCCGTCGTTGAGGATATAGGCGCGATCGGTGATCTCCAGAGTCTCCCGCACGTTGTGGTCAGTAATCAAAACACCGATGCCCCGTTGCTTGAGCTTGGCCACCACCTCCTGAATATCCGCCACCGCAATGGGATCCACCCCCGCAAAAGGTTCATCCAGAAGCAGAAATTTCGGCCCGTGGATCCCAGCAGCCAAGGCACGGGCGATCTCCGCTCGGCGACGCTCCCCCCCTGATACCTGTAGGCCCAAGCTGTGGGCGACATGGGCGATGCGAAACTCCTCCAGCAGTTGGTTGAGCCGCTGCTGCCAAAGGCGACGGGGCACCCCTGTTTGCTCCATGATCAGCAGCAGGTTGTCTTGGATGCTGAGGCGACGAAAAATACTCGGCTCCTGGGCCAGGTAGCCGATCCCCAATTGGGCCCGGCGATGCATGGGCAGGTGGGTGATGTCTTGGTCATCCAACCAGACATGGCCGCGGTTGGGCTGGATCAGGCCAGTCATGATGTAGAACGTGGTGGTTTTCCCCGCCCCATTGGGGCCCAGGAGCCCCACGATTTCCCCCTGCTGAATGTTCAAGCTAACGTCGCTCACCACCTCACGGCGGCCATAGCGCTTACAGATGTTTTCTAAGTAGATCTGCATAGGGCCGGCACAGGGCTGCTGATCAATGCTTACTGATTCTGTAGGGCTGATTCTCTCCAACCGACAGGGATCCCGGCTGCCGCAGCGCACAGGCTACTTCCTCAAAGATGCCCCAAACCCCGCCCACAATCCAGGGGAGTGTAGGCAAAGTGGATCCCTCTCAAGCCAACTGGAGGGATCCTTAATGGGGTTCTCATAGCTCACGGCAACTGCTCGCCCCCCTCAAAATGGGATCATTTCACTAGGGGATCCCTGGCCTTCCCATGCTTCGCTGCCCAGCTTGCTACTGGCTCAACTCCAACTCCGATTATCGCTGTCGTCGCTGTGGGCACTTTTTGCGCCATCGCCCGCTTCCTGTTGCCGAGAAACTCAACCCAAGAAGGCCAACAACCAGCCCTGCCGGCTGGCGGGAAATCCGCTGGGATCGCGTCCTGACTTCCTCGGCAATACTCGGGGTTTTGGTGGGGTTGGGGCAACTGTCTTGGCATTGGGTGCAGCCGCTGCTCAAAGATCCACCCCTTCCCAGTGTTGGCAACGGCCCGGCAGCTTCGGGACGATAGGACTCCAAACGTCATCCCGCCCTGAGAGAGCCTGCTATCAGGTGGGCCAGACAGACCTGCGGAGTGGCCGAAGCCAGAAGATGCCACTATCATGTGACCAGCGCAGAACCATCCCCCTCTGCTGTGTCCCTTCACGTAAACCTTCAAAATTGTGAGGCTTGGTAACCATGAACCTCAATCTCAAAGTTCCCGCCATTTGGGCACTACTGGCCACGGCAGCCTTGGCTTCCTCTGCCGCAGCCACAACCTACAACTCTTGTTTTATGCGCTACCTCATGGCTTCCCGCACCTGTCCCAACTGCCGCCTGGGATCCATTGAGCTGAGCAATCTGGATTTGGCGGAGGCCAATTTCAGCGGTTCCGATCTCATCGAGGCCAATCTGGAGCGCACCATCTTGACGGGCGCCGATCTCAGCCAGTCTTACCTGGTGGGGGCCAATTTGCGGCGGGCTCAATTGGGGGGAGCCAACCTGAGTGGCGCTTACCTGGAGGGGGCAGACTTGCGGGGGGCCAACCTGCGGGGGGCCGATCTCTCTTCTGCATCCCTGTACGGCGCGGACTTGCGGGGGGCCGATCTACGCGACGCCAACCTGGTTGGGGCTGACCTGCGCTTTGCTCGCACCTGGGGCGCACGCCTGCAGGGTGCCGTTCGGGAATAGTGCCAAAGGCCGAAGCCAGCTTCCCCTCTCCCTCTCTGGGAGAGGGACTAATGAATAACGCGTACTAATTGCGTAATGCGGATGGCGAGACTCGAACTCGCAAGGCAAAGCCACACGCCCCTCAAACGTGCGCGTATACCAATTCCGCCACATCCGCTTCCGAGCCTAACCATCATAGCGACAGAGGGGTGGAGTTGTTAAGGGCATTGGCCATTTTGCAGCTATGGCTTGTCCTGCCTCGGCAAAGTTAAGGCAACTCCACCGACGTGGGCTTGGAAGCGTGGGGCAGTCCCCACCCCAACTTCTCTCGCATAACCCGGAAAAATTCCGGTCGGCGCAGGCGCATCAAATCTGTCCAATAGGGGGCACGTACCACCCGAATCTGGTCTTCCGGCATGATGTAGCAGCCGGCATTTCCATCTACCACCAAAACCAGTGGCTGAGGGGTAACGGGGCTAATCCATACCTCCTCCGAATCGGGGAAGACCAAGGCCCGCGACGCCATGGAATGGGGGCAGATGGGAATCAGCTGCAAAACCGGCACCCCCGGTGTGATCACCGGCCCACCCGCCGAGAGGGCATAGGCCGTCGAGCCGGTGGGAGTAGCCAAGATGACTCCGTCGGCAGCCACATCCAGAGGTGAGTGATCCCCGATGGTGATCTCGAAGTGGCACATGCTGGTCAAAGGCTCGCGGTGCAACACCATCTCGTTTAAGCTCAAGACCTCCCAGCGCAATTCTTGCCCTCGGTAGGCTTGCACCAGCAACATGCTGCGGCGATCCAGGGTGTATTCCCCGGCAATGGCGGCACTGGCTGCCTCTTCTAGGTGAGGAAGGTAGGTCTCCGTCAGAAAGCCCAGATGGCCCGTATTCACCGCCAACAAGGGGATCCCTTTGGGGGCCAGTTGCCGTGCTGCTGCCAAGACGGTGCCATCTCCCCCCAACACCACCGCAAACTTCATGGTTTGATCAAATCCAGCCGGGGCCAGGCTATCTACTTTGGTCAGGCAGATGGGGCTGTCGGGCTTGGCATAACCGAGGATACCGCCCCAGTTGGGGGCCACACAGACTTCCCAGCCCTGCTCCTGAAACCAGCGGGCTAGGGTTTCGCTGCTGCGTTTGGCGGCGGGTTTGGCGTCGTTGTAGAGGATCCCGGCTTTGGGCTTGGTCATGGGCAATGGGAAGGCAGAGGTGCCAAAACTCTATCAGTTCTGCAGGCCCCTCTGCTGGCCAGGTGATCCATTCCACAATTTCTGCCAGCAGACTTCGCTGATACATTGACGCTGAACAAGACGGGTAGCTTGCATGGCGAAGCCATACACTGCTGCCCGGGGCTGCAGCGATTGCATCCTGCTCGTTGCCAATCGGCAGCTCAACCCTGGCAGGGCAAGAAGCCACGAGAAGCTACGAGGAAAAACGAGTGACGGCAGGTTGGAACGAGTACCTCAATCGACAGGGCGACCCCGGTACATCAGTCGGTACTTCACCTGCGGGGTCAAGTCTTTTTGCCCTGGATCCCCTTCCGCGGTGATGGGTTGTGGAGGGGCGGTGGGAGAGTGGGCGCTCGGCTGCGGGGGAGGGGTGGAAGAAGATGTACGGCTGACCTCCGCCGGCCATAAGCCCGCTTGCTTCAGAGCCCTGTGGAGCGCCTCCGTGTCAATAGGCAAAAACCACCTGGCAGCCTCGTAAATCCGTTCGAGGGAGTGGAGAAGGTCGCCGGCCTCCGCCAAGCCAGGGATCACATCTGCTGCCCCCTGATAAATTGCCCAGCGCCGCTCTGCGGGCTCGATGTGGCGGCGGGGGTGATGAGTCAGGATAACAGGGATGTTGGGCAGCTTACTTTGGCACTCTCGACAAAAGGCATAGGGGTTAAACAGCCCCGTCGTCATGTCCACCACCATCAGATCCAAATCCAGAGGCTGACTTGCTGCCACCTCCAGCAGATCTTCACGCGGGGAAACCAGCACCACAGAGTGCCCCTGAGACTCCAGCGCCAACTTCCAGAGATGAATTTGCGAGGGCTGGCCCTGAGCTAGCAGTATGGTTTTTCTCACAGTGGATGGAGATATGCGAGTAGAAGGAAAGGCAAAGGCTTGCACCACTTAATAATCCGTCGTACGCCAGAATCTTGTGCAAGGCGCAATGTAGCATCCTTAAGAGGAGCAAATGGTGACCGGATATACAAGTGCTGCTGTTTAGGCCCAACACTCTACAAATTAAATCCGGATTAAATCCGGATCCCCAGCAGCCGACAGCCCATTTCTGGGTGCGGCCTGTCCGACGGCCTCAACGTTTGTCTTGCTCAATTCAATCTGGGATCCCTTCTTTCTCGCTTTCCAATTCAGCTTGCAGGGCCTGCCACTCTTCCGGAGACAGCGAGTGGAGTTTCTCTTGAAGTTGCTGGGTCTCGAAGCTGGCCCATTGAGCCTTCAGGGTCATTTCCCCCCGCAGCACCCGCTTCAGGTAGCCAAAAGTCCACCCCAAGCAGGCCAATAGAAGCACCACGCTCGATATCTGCTGCGCGGCCCCCGTATCCAAGCCCGCCCAAAGCAGCAGGCCGTAGAGGATCCCTCCCCCCAACAGCAGGGCTAAGCCTATAGCAAGAACATCCAATCTGCGCATGGCTCAGTGAACCGACAAACGGCTGACCTTACAGCGACCGAGGCTTGGGCCGGAACGTCATGAAGGGAGCCAAGAGCACCATGCCGGGAAAGAAAAACAAGACCAAGAAAAACATCAACACCTTTTCCCAAGCACTGCCTGAAGTCCAGCGTTTGTCCACATACAGCAGAGACAACAGAGGCAGCACCAGCAAATAGAGAACAGCCAAACCGGCATAAGTTAACCCAATCAACGATGTAGTAGAAGCCATGTCGAGTGCGCTCCGCAGCTAGACCTATGTCCAACAAATCTAACAGGATTGTAAAGGGATTTGTCAGCTTGGGGGAGTTCGTAACTCAGCCAACTGACCACAAACTGACTACAAGCTGGTGCTGATCGCCCCAACGGGGCAGGTGGCAACACACTGTTCGCACATGACACAGCGGTTGCGAGAGAACTCCAGCTTCCAGCTGGGAGCAGAAATCTTCAGGGCCTCGGTTGGGCAAACTCCCGTACACAATCCACAGTCCACGCACAAGTCTGGGTCGATTTGAATTTCCTTGGCCCGTTCAGTCACCTCAATGCCCAAAGACTGTACCCATTCCAATCCTGCTTCCACCTGGTCGATATCCCCCGACAGCTCCACCACCAAAGTACCCACTTCGTTGGGGGCTACCCTGGCGCGCACGATATTGGCAGCCACATCGAAGTCTTTGGCCAACCGATAGGTGAGAGGCACATTCACCAAATGGCGGGGGAAAATGAGGGTGACTCGTTTGCGCACGGATCTTGAGTGTTTTGAGTGCAGCAACTTCCTTCAGTATGGCAGGCTTGTGAGGTTCAGTTTGGCCGTGAATGCAGCTCACTTCCACCCTCCACAGGACACCCAAGGCGAACCCCACAGCGGTAGGGCGGGGCTTTGAACCCAGTTTTTCGGTGAGCTCAGCTTCTTGGGAAGATCACCAGAGGCAGCGCGTGAGACAACGGCGCCATTATCAGCGTGCCCCTCTCACCAAAAGCTATCTGTGGAAGCCGACCCAGAGCCTGCCACAATAGGATGGAGAGCGTCCCCGATCCCTATGAACCCATCTTTTGCTCAGCCCCGTCTCAACTCAGAGCAGTACCGCCAGATGCTGGTGCGGGATGGCGAACGTCGCTTCCGCGAGTGGCACACTGCCTTCCTCAAGTATCAACAGCAGTTTTTGCAAGAGATGAAGCAACTGCGTCTCCAGGGTTCCTTGCATCACTGAATGGTTAATGCCCACCGTCCCCACCTTGCACCCGCTGCCAGTCTTCTCCAAGCCCGATCCCTCCCCAAGGCCTACGGCCTGCCAAGGCGAACGGCAAGAAACCTTGGAATTGCTGGAGTGGCCCCGCCTTTGTCAGCACTTGGCCACCTTTGCGGCCACACCCTTGGGCCGCCGCGCCTGCTTGGAGCTGGATCCCTGGCAGAGCCGCGCCGACAGCGAAGCCTACCTTGAGCAGACGGAAGAGGCGATCCGCCTCGATCGCACACAGGCCGGGGGACTTTCTATGGCAGGGATCCACAACTTGCTGCCGGCTTTGGAACGGGCCGAACGGGGGGGGATCCTGAGCGGGGAAGAGCTGGTGCAGATCGCTACAACTCTGGGGGCAGCCCGCCGCATCCGCCGCCTGATCGATGATCATGACCATCTGCCCCACCTGCAGGCCTGGGTGAGCAACCTGCGCACCTACCCGGAGCTGGAGCAGGAGATCTTCCGCTGCCTGGAGGAGCATGGTGAGGTGCGGGACAGCGCCAGCCCTACCCTTGCGGATCTGCGCCAGCAGCAGCGGCGGCAACGCAGCCAGATCCAAGAGCAGCTGCAACAATTGATGAGCCAGTATCCCCAGGCGCTGCAGGATACCCTGATTGGCCAGCGGCAGGGGCGGTTTGTCCTGATGGTGAAGGCCACCCATCGGGATCTCATCCGCGGCCTTGTGCACGACAGCTCTGCCAGTGGAGCCACCCTCTATGTGGAGCCCTACGCTGTGGTGGAACTGGGCAACCGCTGGCGAGAAACCCAAGCTCAGATTCAGGCGGAGGAAGAGCGGATCTTGGCCGCGCTCTCGGCTCAGGTGGCAGCCGTGGCCACCGATCTGGAGCATCTGCAGGGGGTGATGGTGGGGTTGGATGTGGCTCTGGCTCGGGGTCGCTACAGCCTCTGGCTGGAGGGCAATCGTCCCCAGTTTGTCTCGGCAGGATTGCGCCTGCGTCAGGCCAAGCACCCTCTGCTGCTCTGGCAGTCCCGCGCCGCCGCCCCTTCGGAGGGTCAAGGTTCTGCCGTTGTCCCCATCGACTTCACCCTCGCGGACTCCATTCGTGTCGTGGTTATCACCGGCCCCAACACCGGCGGCAAAACCGTTGCCCTGAAAACCCTGGGCCTGCTGGTGCTCATGGCCAAGGCGGGGATCTTCCTGCCGGCTCAGGATCCGCCCCAGCTGCCTTGGTTCGACGGGGTTTACGCCGACATTGGGGACGAACAATCGCTGCAACAAAATCTCTCCACCTTTTCGGGGCACATCCGCCGCATCAGCCGCATCGTGCAGGCCCTGCAGTCTGCTCCGGAGCCGGCCCTTGTCCTGTTGGATGAGGTGGGGGCGGGCACGGATCCCACCGAAGGAGCTGCCCTGGCGGCTGGGCTATTGGAGTACCTCTCGGAAAGGGCACTGCTCACCCTGGCTACCACCCACTACGGCGAGTTGAAGGCCCTGAAATACCAACATCCCGGCTTTGAAAATGCCTCGGTGGAGTTTGATGAGGTCACCCTGGCCCCCACCTATCGCCTCTTGTGGGGGATCCCAGGCCGCTCCAACGCCTTGGCCATTGCCCAACGGCTGCAGTTGGATCCAGAGATTCTGCGGCGGGCCCAGCAGCACCTGCAGGGGGAAAGCCAGGTGGATCAGGTGATTGCCGGCCTGGAAGCGCAGCGGGCTCAATTGGAAGAGCGGGCGGCCCAGGTGGGATCCCTGCATCGAGAGCTGGAGAGCCTACATCAACAAATGCAGCAGCGCAGCCGCCAAATTGCCGAGCGAGAAGCTCAACTGGAGCACAAGCAAAACCAAGAACTGCAAGCCCTGTTGGCTGCTGCCCGTCAGGAAGTGGCTGCCGCCATCCGCAGATTGCAGCAGGGAGAGGATCCCCAACGCATTACTGCCGAGCTGGCGCAAATCCAGCAGCGCTACTCTCCCCCACCGCCGCCTGTGGATATGGAGTTTGTGCCAGAGGTGGGAGATCGGGTGCGGCTGAGAGGCTTGGGGCAGACGGGGGAAGTGATCGCCATCGAAGGGGATGTGTATGTGGTGCGCAGCGGCATCCTCAAATTCACAGTGCCACGGGGGCAGTTGGATCCCATCGATGAACACCAGGCTAAGCAACGCCAACGCCCCAAAGCCCCACCTCCCTCCCCTGCAGCCACCGCTCCCCTGAACCTGCGCACCAGCCAGAACACCCTCGATCTGAGGGGGAAAACCGTTGCTGATGCTGAGGCCATTCTGGAACAGCACTTTGCCCAAGCTCCCCCCGGCCCGGTTTGGATCATCCACGGCCACGGCACAGGGCGCTTGCGGGCCGGCGTACAAGCTTACTTGCAAAATCACCCCCGCGTTCAGCGTTTTTCAGCCGCTGATCCCCAAGACGGCGGTACTGGAGTGACCGTGGCTCATTTACAGTGAGGCTTGTACAGTGAGGCTTGCCAGTGCCAGAAGGGAGTAGGGGTGGTCGCGTTGGCATTCTCGAGTCGGAGACCGGACAAGTGCCGGGCAATGTCTCAAGCCTGACTCTGGAGCACTGCCGCTGCTGAGCTGACGGGCTGGGATCCCTTCTGTTGTCGCTGGCTTTGCCAGAGCCAGTAGCCCCGCACCAGTTGGCTATCCCCAATGAGCTTCAACATCACCGCCACCGTTGCACCTGTCCAACTGAGAGGCCCAAAGGCGGCGCCTGCTGCTGCCAACAGCGCCAACCCAGAAAGATTTAGCCCCAAGCCTTGCACCCACATCCACAAGACAGTCTCGCGCTCTGACATCTGTCAGCTCCTAGAGGAGAAATAGGATAGCCCTAGTGTCCTGAATCTGAGCAGAGACGGGGATGGGGTTGAGCCTTGACACCGCTGCCCAAAGCTGCACACTTGGGGGGGGCGGTACTCCCTAGGGATTGGCTGCTTGACCCATCCACTCCTGCAATCGGGCCAGAGCCAGCCGCTTCTGGGCAGCGGAGCGTATCGTGCCCTCCGTGAGCCGATTGAAGCCATGCACCAACCCCTTGCCCCCCAAAGCCACCAGCGTTACCCGATGGGTTTGCCCTGGCTCAAAACGCACTGCGTTGCCGGAAGGGATGTTGAGGCGCATGCCAAAGCTGGCGGCGCGATCGAAAACCAGGGCTCGGTTCACCTCAAAAAAGTGAAAATGGGATCCCACCTGAATGGGCCGATCCCCTCGGTTGGTAACCTCCAGGGTCACGGTGGCCCGTCCGACGTTGGCTTGGATGGGATCCTCTGCCAGCAACAGTTCCCCTGGGATCAGGGCCGGCTCTGCGTTGGCAGCAGGGTTGGTTCTGGATTGGCGAGCCATGGGGACGACCTCCTGAAGTCTCTGGGTCTTTGGAGCATCTGGGGGATCCCTAGCGAATGGGGTGGTGTAGGGTAACCAGCTTGGTTCCGTCGGGGAAAGTAGCCTCCACTTGAATTTCCGGGATCATCTCTGGGATCCCGGGCATCACGTCCTCGCGGGTCAGCCACGTCAGCCCCTCGCTCATCAATTGGGCGACTGTTTTCCCCTCCCGCGCCCCTTCCAAGACTGCTGCGCTCAAGTAGGCCACTGCCTCAGGGTAATTGAGTTTGAGGCCCCGCTGCCGCCGATCCCGAGCCAACTGGGCAGCCAGGTAGATCAACAACTTGTCTTTCTCCTGGGGGGATAAGTACATGGGACAACCTCAAAGATACAAAAGGATACAGGGGGGACAGCAGCAGGCCCAGTTGGCCTAGAGTTGACCGAACTCATGCGCAGAAATCCCCAGTCTTGGCGCAGCGGACTGTTGCTACGCAACAAGGTGGCTAGCCGTAGTTCATCTTCTACCACCTCTGGGCAAAAAAGGGGAGCCCAGGCTACAAGAGATTTCACTCTCTCCTGCACAAGCAGCAGTCTCAACCTCTTCCGACATCGGGTTTTGCAACTTCCTTCCTAGGCAACCCGCTATATAAAGAGTAACAATAGATGCATATAGATTAGAAGATGTAAAAGTCTGTCTGGATTCCTATCTCAGCTCTGAGTTGGTTTATCCTGGAGCAATTTACCGGCTCTGTTTAGCACTTCCCTTTAGATAGATAGGTGTTGACTGGGTTCTTTTGATCGGCTATGAAACTCGAACTGACTCCCCGCCAGCGGAAGATTCTCTGGGCGACGGTGCGCAGCTACATTGCGACGGCTGAACCTGTCGGTTCCAAAACCTTGGCCCAGTCCTATAACTTTGGGGTGAGCACGGCCACCATTCGTAACGACCTGGCCACCCTTGAGCAGGTGGGGTTACTGTTTCAGCCCCACACCTCTGCGGGTCGGGTTCCCTCCGACTTTGGCTATCGGGTTTATGTCAACGATTTGTTGACCTCCGCCAACAGCGGTGGGATCCCTCACGATGCTCCTCAGCCGGATCCCCATCCCGCTCTGCAACAGTTGATGGATCAGCTTGGCCGTGAGCTGGGAGACGACCTAGACAGCCTCCTGCAAAGGGTAGCTCAGCTTTTGGCCCATCTGAGCGGTTGCATTGCTCTCATCACTCCTCCTCAGGGGCCGGTGGTAGCCATTCATCATGTGCAGTTGGTGTCGGTAGCGCCAGGGCGGGTGATGGTGTTGGTGGTAACCGACTCCTATCAAACCCATTCAGCTCTGGTCAGCCCCCCCGACTGGCCCAGCGACTCCCGAGAGGATTTGGAAGATGAATTGCAATTGCTCAGCAACTTTCTCACCCTGAAGCTGCGGGGCAAAACCTTTGCCGAGTTGCAGGATCTGAGCTGGCTGAAACTGGATGAAGAATTTCGTACCTACGGCCATTGGCTCCAGCAACTGCTGCGCTCGGTGGTGCAACGCTGTCTACAGCCCTCTCTGGGGCAGGTGTTCAGTGCCGGTATGGCCGAGTTGATGCGTCAGCCGGAGTTTTCCCAGGCCCGGCAGGTGCAGGCAGTGATGCAGTTGATCGAGGAGGGAGCCAAGCAACTTCAGGGGATGATTGGGCTCCATTTTGCCGATGGGGGTTTGCCCTCTCTGCCGAGCTCAACGGAGATGGATCAGGAGTCGGGACAGTCTGCCCGCAAGACCCCGGTGATCATCTACATTGGCAGCGAGAATCCACTGGAGTCTCTGCACCACTGTACGGTTATCGCCTCCACTTACCACCGTCGCTCAGCTCCTCTGGGTACGGTCACCTTGCTGGGGCCGACCCGAATGGCCTACGAGCGCAGCATTGCTGCTGTGCAGGCGGTGGCCTCTCATCTGACCCGGGCTCTTGCCTAAGGGATCCCATGAAGGCAGGCAGGGTCTGGGTTGCACCTGAGCAATAACAAGCTGTGGCCAGGCTCTCTCCTCTCCACCTGCGGGTACAGTGCGCCATTCGGCAGCGGCAACTTCTTCACCCTGGCCAGCGGCTGCTGGTGGCTTTTTCGGGCGGGCAAGATTCTTTTTGCCTGCTCCAAATCCTGCGGGATCTACAGCCTCGCTGGGGCTGGCAGCTCTTCGTTTTGCATTGCGATCACCGCTGGTCGGCAGATGAAACGGAGTGTGCCCGCTTTTTGCAGGGGTGGCTGCAGCAGCAGGGACTACCTCATGCTGTTGAGACTGCGGATCCCATCCGCCGAGACGAAGCAGGGGCCAGGGCTTGGCGCTACCAACAACTGGACAAATGGGCCCGCATCTGGGATTGCAGCGCCGTGGTGATGGGGCATACGGCCACGGATCGAGCAGAGACGTTTTTGTGGAACTTGTTGCGGGGAACAGGAGCCGCCGGGCTGAGCAGCCTGGATTGGCAGCGGCACCTAGACGACCGGGATCCCACCTCTGCCCAGGTGGTGCGACCCCTGCTGGGTCTATACCGTTGGGAAACCGAACAATTTTGCCAGCAGCACCAATTGCCGGTCTGGCCGGATCGCAGCAACCAAGATCTGGCCCATGGCCGCAACCGCCTCCGCCTAGAGGTGATGCCTTACTTGAAACAGCACTTCAACCCGCAACTGGAAGCGGCCCTGAATCGGGCTGCCACACTGCTGCAAGCAGAACATGAGCTGGTGGTAGCTCAAGCAGCTCAGCTATGGCCACAGGTATATGAGCCCGCTTTGCCAGGGCTGCGACGGGATCCCTTGCGGGCTGCCCCCTTGGCTCTGCAGCGGCAGGTAATGTTCCAGTTTTTGTCCCTGGTGTTGCCCCACCACCCCACCTTTGAACAGGTAGAAGCCGGGATCCAGCTCTTAAAAGCAGACCGAGGCAGCCGTAGCCCCGATTATCCAGGTGGGCACTGGCTGGAAGTGAAAGGGGATCACTTGGTTTGTTTCCATTAATTTTTCCATTAATTCCACTTCCCCGAAGGGAAGCGACTGGCCTGGCACGACGCCACCGGTACTAAACGGCAAAGGTTTCCATTAATTCCACTTCCCCGAAGGGAAGCGACTGATTCATTAATAGTAAGTATCACCACTGATTGTGGCAATACTTGGATACGATTAGCATCTTATGGTAATAATACAGGCCCGAGTCCATTGGCTACAGCACCTGATATGACCACTGCATTTGTACCTACCCCATCACAATGGGCAACCAAGACAATAGATTTAAGCCCGTATGCTTCTCAAACCGCCGCCGGAATCAGATTCCAATTGCGAAGTGGATGGGGAAATGTTACTTATCTGGATGATATAAACATTAGTGCTGCAACCAATACACCACCAAGCGCTTCTTTTAATGTTTCATCAACTAACATCTGTGCAGGGCAAAGTATTACATTTACCAATACATCTACCAATGCTACTTCCTATAGCTGGTCCTTCCCCGGCGGAACTCCTTCAACAAGTACGGCTGCCAGTCCTACTGTAACATTTAATTCAGCGGGGACATATACTGTAACATTAACAGCTAGCAATTTAAACGGAACAAACACGGCAACAGCCAGTATTGTGGTGAATCCTTTGCCCACACCTACTATAAGTGGTGGCGGTACTATTTGTCAGGGAAGCTCTGTAAATCTTACTGCTTCTGGTGGTAATAGTTTTACTTGGAATACAGGTGCTAATACTGCTTCCATCAATGTAAGCCCTGCATCCACTACTACCTATACCGTTACAGCCACAGCTACTAACGGATGTACAGCAACTGCGACTGCATCGGTTACAGTACTTAACTGTTCTTCGGTGGATGAAGTGATGAATACCTCCAACTTTTTGGTGTATCCCAATCCGGCTACTGATATGATTACCATTGCTCTGCAATTGGCTTCTGCCGAACCGTTGAAAGGAGAACTGATAACAACACTGGGTCAGGTGTTGCAGCAATTTACCATTGCTCCATCTCAGCAGCAAATAACTTTGATCACAGACGGATTGTCTTCTGGAATTTATCTTCTTAGAATATCTGACGGAAAACAAGCGATAACACAACGCATCATGGTTGTAAAATAAATCAGAAAGCCCCGGTTACGGGGCTTTTTTTGTTTGTGTTTTCTTACTAGGATTAAGCAATGATAGTCTTTGAAAATTCTTCGCAGAATGTGCGTATCTCATTTCGAACCATACGAAATGCATGCATAATTTCTTCTTCACTTCCGGTTGCTTTGTCAGGATCAGAAAAACTATGATGTATGCGAATGGAATTACCTGGTATGTACGGACAGTTTTCTCTGGCATGATCACATACCGTGATGATGTAATCAAAGGGTATGTTTAAGTATTCATTTACATGGTTGCTGGTATGATGACTGATATCAATTCCATCTTCCTTCATGATTTGTATGGCTCTCGGATTTACGCCATGTATCTCAATACCGGCACTGTAAATATGAGCTTTACCTTGTAACAGATTTTCTAAATAACCATGTACCATTTGACTACGGGAGCTATTACCTGTGCATAAAACCAAGATTTTTTTCATTTAATACCTCCAACTGTTAGCGATGGCTACCAACGATAACATGATGGGTACTTCTATGAGTACACCAACCACCGTGGCTAACGACGCACCTGAATTAAGACCAAAAAGTGATATGGCCACGGCAACTGCGAGTTCAAAAAAATTACTGGCACCAATCATCGCAGCCGGTGCACAAATCGGATGTGATAAACGGAGCAATTTTCCACCCAGCCAGGTTATAAAAAATATGAAGTATGTTTGAATGGTCAGTGGTATGGCTATCAACAAAATGGTGTATGGATGATCCAGTATGTGTTCGCCCTGAAAGGCAAAGAGTAAAACCAGGGTTGAAAGCAATGCTAGTATGGAAACAGGACGAAGTGCCGGAAGAAATTTTTGTTCAAACCAATCCTTTCCTTTTCGTTGAGGCAATATCCGATTGGTCAGATAACCCGTAGTTAGCGGTATAACAACAAACACAACCACCGAAGTAATCAGTACTTCATACGGTATCTGTATGTTGGTTACTCCCAGCAGCCATTTTACAATGGGTACAAATGCAACCGGCAGAATAAGATCGTTGACTGAAACTTGTATTAACGTATAATTGGCATCGCCTTTTACCAAATAACTCCACACAAACACCATGGCTGTGCAGGGTGCGGCACCCAGCAGAATGGCGCCTGCCAGGTACTGGTCTGCATCTTCCGGAGTGATCCAGGTAGCATACAGATTTTTAAAGAAAATCCATCCAAACAATGCCATGGTGAAAGGTTTGATCAGCCAGTTTACAGTAACTGTCAGCGCCAGCCCTTTCCAATTTTTTGAAACACTGCCTATCGATGAAAAATCAATCTGTACCATCATCGGGTAGATCATCATCCAAACCAACACCGCTACCGGAATGTTGATGGTATATATCTGCCAGCTTTCAAGCACCGAAACAGAATTCCCCAGTATTTTCCCAAGACCAATGCCTGCAGCAATGCATAGCGAGACCCAAACGGTAAGGTATTTTTCAAAAAACTTCATGGGTTGAAATTTAATTACAGCGTTTCCATTAATTCCACTTCCCCGAAGGGAAGCGACTCCCGCCGATTATAACCCTTGCCCAGAGCGGGATCCAGGGGCCTAGATCGACGGGGTCTCGTTTAAGGACTCCGTCCCGCTGGCGCGAACGGCTGCAATTTCCCCTTATTTTTCTCCGCCGAGGGGCCTGAAAC
>NZ_JANSIL010000152.1:0-1121 GCF_047462015.1 Synechococcus sp. R5-13
CTGCTTTGCTTTGGCTACCATGTTGGCAGACTCGAAAGTAAACAGAAAGATCAACTGGTAGTAATCCGTAGTGAGCATATTATACATTATTTTCAGTATAGTTGAGCTTATTATTGACTAGAGTCATCCTCTATCCTTGGTTGACCCTGGGCCTGCTGGTTCCTCTGGCCTATTGGTGTTGCTCTCGCTGGGTTTTTGCCCTGGCCGTGGTGAACTTTGGCCTGGCGTTGCAAGGGTTAGCCGAGCGTTTGGGCAGCTCTTTCCAAGGTTTAACCCTTTTGCATCTGCTTGGTGTTGCAGTTGTGTGGGGGTTGGGTCTGTGGCACCAACGCCATAAGCCTTGGCTAAGCCGGGTTTTAACTGAAGGAAGGGATCCAGAGCTTCCCGGCGAGCTGGAGCAAGGCTTGGATTTGGCCCCGACAGCCCAGAACTTGGCTCTGCTGGGGTTGGGTGTCCTGCTCTATGTCTGGAGCTTCGTCGGGACGTGGGTCGATCTTTCCGAGGATCCCCTCTGGAACGTTGGGGATCCCTGGGCGAGCTTGTCGGCAGTGGGGTTGCTGCTGCTGGCGGGCTGGGGCTGGTGGCAGGGTTGGCAGGAGAAGAGATCCCAGCCCGTTTCGTCTTGGCTGAAGGATGCTGCTGTTCTGATTTCTCTGGTTGCCTTGGCGCTTTTGCTGGGGATCGGCAGCGCTGTGCCTTTGAACGTGACGGCAGGAGCAGCCTTGGTCCTCTTTGCCCCCTGGATAGTGACCTTGCTGTTGCTGGGGCTGTCAGCAGTGCTCTGCTGGGAAGGGCTACAGCAAGGGCGGCGGGGGCGCTTCTGGCAGGGACTGTTGGGGCTAACCCTGGTGGTGCTGACCCGCTTTTTCGAGTACCCAACCGGCCTGTTGGCCAAGTCGGCGGTGTTGGTGGCCTGTGGGATCGGGGTGATCTGGATTGGGCTGAAGTTTGAGCGGCGCATCTTCTCCAGATCCTAAGTTTTCTTTTCCTTCTGGGAAGCCAAGTCCGCTTGGTTTAATTTGGTTTAACTAAGCGCACCTTAAGGCAAAGACCTAGGTTGTGTTGATCTTTCATTTGAGCCAAAAGAGAGCACTGACGAGATAGAGAAAACTCAAGAAGTT
>NZ_JANSIL010000153.1:0-1057 GCF_047462015.1 Synechococcus sp. R5-13
CCTGGTAGTACCAGGGATGCGCTTGCTTCACTTCAGCTACCAGGCGCTTGTGCAGGTCAATGGCGGTGGGGAGTTTTTGCTGGTTCTCCAGGGCTTGCCGACAGACCTCTAGGCCCCAGTTGTAGGCGTGGCGGGCTACCCCAGCATGTTGAGCTGCTAGAGTTGTTTGCTTGTGGTTGAGGATGAGTTGTGTTTGGAAGCCCAGTAACATGTCCGCCACACCGCAAAGCGTCCATGAGTTTCGTGCAACTTTTGGCTTGGCGCTCACCAGCCTCTTCCAGCTTTAGGTAGCCAATGTTGACTACTGTAAGGTTTTCGGCCTACTGCTGTCAGCCCTCCTCGGCTAAGGACTGGGTTGAGGACTATGGTGGGATCCCTGGGCAGCTTGCCGACGCTCTTGAATAATTTGCAATTGGGCTGCCTCGTGCTCTGCTAGGGTTTTGCTGAAAATGTGAGTGCCATCGTAGCGGGCCACGAAGTAGAGATAGTCGGTCTGCTCAGGCTGCAAAACGGCTTTTAGGCTGGCCAAGCCCGGACTGGCGATGGGGCCGGGGGGCAAACCCGGGTTAAGGTAGGTGTTGTAGGGAGAGGGGGTACGCACCTCCGCAAGGGTGAGGCGGCGATCTGGGGTTTGCCGGATATTCAAGGCATATTCCACCGTCGGATCGGCTCCCAGGGGGATCCCTTTCTTAAGCCGGTTCAGAAAGACACCTGCAATCAAAGCGCGTTCTTCCGGCACCACGGCCTCCCGCTCCACAATGCTGGCCAAGGTGACCCACTCGTGCAGAGACAGGGAAGTGGTGTGCTGGCGAAACAGGGGCAGGGCCACCGCGACAAATCGCTGCAGCATGGCGTCGACCACCATCTGGGCCTTTTCCCGATCCGGCAGGGATCCCTCCACCTGTTCGATGGGGAAAAGATAGGTGTCTGGGAACAGGTAGCCTTCTAGAGAGCTCAAGTGGGGGGGCAGCCAATCGAGGGGGGGAATCACCCGGGTCACGGCAATGAAGGCATCGGCTGCCAGCCAGTTGCGCTGGGCCAGAGCCTCTGCCATTTG
>NZ_JANSIL010000154.1:0-3390 GCF_047462015.1 Synechococcus sp. R5-13
GAGATAGGCAGGATGCGATCGCTTCTTTCCTGAACCATGTTCAGGAGAGTTCAGCGTGAATGTATCAGCACCATGGATGCTTTTCCTTGCCTGTCTGTTGCCAACAACGGTGATGGATTCCCAATCGCGACAGTGGGACGGAGTTCCTACTTGGCTCGTTCTTCTCTGCACAAGGGATCCGGCTGGCGGCTGGGCTGGGATCCCACCCGTTCCCCTTTTGTTGCCCTGGTGGGGGGAGAAACCTGGGCGCTGGAGCTCACTCAGGAGGAGTGGCAAGCGTTTGTGCAGGGGGTGCAGCGCCTGCAGCAGGATATGGAGGCCATCGCATCCCAACTGATGGCGGAGGAGAGCATTACGCTGGAGCAGACTTTCCCTGCTTTGACCCTGATAGCCAGCGGCAGCGCCACTGCCTGGGGCCTCTACGTGCAATTGCATCAAGGCCGGCGCGGAGAAGGTTTTTGGCCTGCTGATGTTGTCCCTGAGCTATGCCAGGCCCTCGCCCAATGCTTTCAGGAAGCTCTCTAGCCCCCTGAAGCCTGCAGTCTGGATCCCTGCCTGAGAGAACCCATGGATCTGCACCATCTGCACACCTACATTCGTCCCCGACAGCTTGAGGACTTGACCGCATGGGATCCCGGCTGGAACTGGCTGGCCGGGGGGACTTGGCTCTTCTCACAGCCGCAACCCCACCTGCGGGGACTGATCGATTTGCATCCTCTGGGCTGGAATGAGCTGGAAATCAGCGCAGAAGGGCTAAAACTGGGGGCAACCTGTACCTTCCAGCAACTGCTGCAATACCCTTGGCCGCCCCATTGGCCGGGGATCCGCGCCCTGTGCGAGGGAATGGCATCTTTGGCTTCTTTCAAAGTGGCCCACCTGGCAACGATAGGGGGAAATCTCTGTCTGGCCCTGAGTGTCGGTGTCGTAGCGCCCGTGTTGATCGCCCTTGAGGCCACCTACACGCTGATCGATCTGCAGGGATCCCTGCGCCACATCCCCGCTCAGGACTTTCAAACCGGCCCCCAACAAACTCTGCAGCAGCCGGGGGAAGCCTTGCGATCCATCTGGATCCCGGCCCAACGGCTGCGCGGCCCCAGCACCTTTCAGCGGCTCGGCATCACCCAAACGGATCCCGCCTTGGTGATCGTCGCTGGATCCCGCGATCCCGACTCAGGCGATTATCGCTTCGGACTCAATGCTGCCCTTTCACCCCCACAACTGGTGCGGCTGGGATCCCGGCCCGATCCAGAACATCTTCCCCAACTTTTGGCAGAGCAAGCCCACGGCTGGATCGCGGATTTTCGGGCCAGCGCCCTTTACCGCCAACGCATGAGCGAGGTATTGATTCGCCGCTGTATAGACATCTTGGGCTAATCGGGGTATTGCCCCATCCCAACAGGGGGCTGAGAACGACGTACTCATCCTGCCAAAGCTCCCGCCGCTCTGAAAGTAAAGGTTTTAGGCGTGGGTCAGTGCCCCAGTTTGAATCGAAATGACCATAAGTCTGACATTCCCGTCCATAGGATTGAGATAGCCACAGGCAAAAATTCATCTGTTGCTGTTCCAAAAATGGGTAACACATAAAAGTTTGGGGCAGTAGCAACTGGCAGTGTCACCCCATAGACAGCCGCGAAAACAGTTCACAGTGAACTCAGATTTATCTGGCCTTAAAACTTGAAGCCAGTTTACAAAAAATTTACCTACAGTTGATATCCAGTGGGGTTTTGGATTCAGGAGTTCGCGTGATTTGACAGGGAAAGTTTTGGATCCGCAAAGGGTAACCTGAAACCAAGGAAAGGCTGGAATACTGGGGCAAGCTCCTTTGGGTTTAGCTAAGTGCCTGATTTCTCCCGAAGCGGGACTGGAACTGCTATGAGTCGGTTTTCCCCTCATGAAGTGTATCTCCGGAGAATCCTCTTTCGTCTGGCCACTGCGGCTCCTCGTGGCATGACATTGATCGAGTTGCTTGTGGTCATTGTGATTGTCGGTACTCTCTGCGCGGTGGCCATTCCCAACCTGCTTAACCACATTCGCCGTTCCAGAGTTGCTGAAGCCCAAACAGCTTTGGCGACCATTGGCCGCGCTTCAGAAATCTTCCGCATGGATTTTACGGTTTATCCTTCCAGCTACGCCGATATTCAATTCGGAGGGATCCACGGGGATCGTTATCTGCAAGATCCCTGGCAAGCCCCCAACTATCGTCTCCCCGAAGTTGTTCCTCCCACTCCTGGCCCAGCTGGCATGCGTTGGATGACGGAGTCTCACACCTACACAGCTGCTGGTGGGGATCCCCTGCGCTGTGACATCGGCCTCGGGGATCGCCAGCAAGAGGTTCTGGTCTCTGGCTACGACCTGCACAACTCCTGCAACCTTTATCATTGACTTGCCTGGGCGAGATTTGGCGGCTTGAGGAGACGGGACTGGGCGGACTTGAACCGCCGACCTAGCGCTTAGGAGGCGCTTGCTCTATCCATCTGAGCTACAGCCCCTTGTCGAACATCCTACTGCTCTTAGCCCCCATCTCAGATTACAGCCCTTTTGCAGATGAGGTGATACCCGACCAGTTCTCATCATGCCCCAACTGGGTCTGGCGTTATCGGTTGTGTTGTTGACATTGACCTGCTAGACATCTTCTGTGATGCTAAGAAGTGTTAAGCTAAGGACTTGGATCCCAAACCGAGGTCAGCCCTATGGAATCCCTTTCTGATCCCTTCGTCAATCCCCCCATTTACTCTGCCATCGCCTTATTCAGCTTTTTTGCTGTTATCTTTGGCATCATTTTCAAGGACAATTTGGAATACCAGGTGGCCCTTTGGCAGCTCAACCGGGATAGCCAAGCGCAAATTCGCTGCCGCACTCCTGGGGTGATCCTCACCTACAGTCTCTGCTGCCTGTTTACCTCTGGGTTTGTGGCCGCGTGTCTGAACGTGTTTGGCCTGTCTATGGCCTTGGCCGCCTGCGTCGGTGGGATCCTAGTGTTGAGCACGGCAGGCTTGGTGTGGTGGCAGTTGGGATCCCTGATGGCTCTGTTGGCTGCCGGTGGATCCCAGGCCATCGATATTGACTCTTACGGAGCAGGGGCCATTTTGGATTCTGAGGCGGCAGCACCCCCCGAGGGAGAATAGGATCTTGGAGTAGTCTTACCCCATGCCCTGGTCTAGCTGGATCAGCTGGATCCAGAAGAGCGTGCCTACAGAGTAGAGAAAGCTTAAGAAGTTTCTGGCCAACTTGTTAAAACGAGAGAACAAGTGCCAGCTCAGCTTTTGAAAAACGCCTCTTTCTGTAAAAAATTACAAATTATAGTCATTATAGTCATTCCAAACTAGGTTGTGTTGATCTTTCATTTGAGCCAAAAGAGAGCACTGACGAGATAGAGAAAACTCAAGAAGT